>CBFGVM010000123.1:0-10540 GCA_965652015.1 uncultured Alphaproteobacteria bacterium | reverse complement strand
TCAAGCGGGATGTGCCGAGGTCTCCGCGGGTAATGGGCAGCGCCATGCCGTCGGCGGGCATTGCAGCTCGATAGACCGACCTCTTTTTGCCGGTGCACCGAACATGCGCGCGCGGTTCGCGTGCGGAGGGCAACGCCATGCAACCTGTTCGTCGTCGATTCCTTCGCCTTGTCTGTGCCGCTGCAGTCTTGCCCGTTAGCGCGAGGCTCGCGGGAGCGCAGACCTATCCCACGCGTCCCGTGCGCATCATCGTGCCGTTTGCGGCGGGCGGTCCCGCCACCGTGCTGGCCCATCTCATCGCGCAGCCGCTGTCGGAGGCCTGGGGCCAATCGTTCTACGTGGAGAATCTGCCGACCGGCGCCAGCAACGTGGGCACCGCCACGGCGGCGAAATCGCCGCCGGACGGATATACGCTGCTGATCGTCACGCCGAGCTTTGTCATCAATCCGAGCGTGTACGCCAAGCTGGCGTACGATCCGATCAAGGATTTCACCCCGGTCATGTTGGCGGTGACGTCGCCGCATGTGTTGATCGTCAACCCGTCATTCCCGGCGAAGAGCGTGAAAGAGCTCATTGCGCTGGCCAAGGCAAACCCCGGCAAATACAGCTACGCGTCGGCAGGAACGGGGCAGTCGGCCCAGCTGGCGGCCGAATTGTTCAAGCTCGCCTTCGGGCTCGATATCGTGCACGTACCGTTCAATGGCGGTGCGCCGGCGATGAACTCGACGGTCGGTGGGCATACGCCGATGGCGTTCAACGCGTTGCCGTCGGCCGCTGCACTCATCAAGGAAGGCAAACTGCGTGCGCTCGCGGTGACGAGCGCCGAGCGCGCTCCGGAATTTCCCGATGTGCCGACGCTCGCGGAGGCGGGCGCTCCCGGGCAGGTATCGCTGTTCTTCCAGGGCATCGTTGCTCCGGCTGGAACGCCGAAGGAGATCGTCCATCAACTCTATCGCGAGATTGCCAAGATTCTGGCGCGGCCCGAGCCGAAGGAACGTCTTGCCGCCATCGGCTTCGCTGTCACCGTGAGCTCCCCGGAAGAATTCCAAGCCCAGATCAAATCGGAGACGGCACGCTGGGCAAAGGTCATTCGCGAGGCGGACATCAAGAAGATCGAATGATGCGAAGGAGGCGCTATGAAGGGAGTGGCCGATTCGAGCGGTCTATACGAGGTGGAGCGCCGCGCCTATCACGCGGTGCGGCCGGGATTTCGCATCGCCGAGCTTGAGATCAGCCCCACGCAAAAGGTGCCGTGGCACTATCACACCAACGTGCACGACACGTTCTATGTCGTCACGGGAGCGATTCGAATTTTCCTGCAGAATCCAAAGGAAGAAGTGCGGCTGACGCCGGGACAGACCTATTCGGTGCCGCCCAAGCGCCCGCACCTCGTTACTAATGCCGGCGACACGTCGGCGGTGTTTCTCGTCCTGCAGGGCATCGGCGAATACGATTTTGTACCCCTGACTTGACCGATGGACTGCTAACGCCGAATTCCACCTCGGCGAGGGAGAAATCGACGTGATCATCGACTGGCATTCGCACATCTATACGCCGGAAGAGGCGGCCGACGATCGCGGCGCCGCGGATGGCAAGAGCGGCCCGAAATGGGGCGAGCGCGGCTGCCCCATGGTGCTGGAGAATTTCCTCGACGCCCACTACAAGAACGGCATCGACATCAGCGTGGTGACCAATGCCGCCCACTATTTGCGCGGCAAGGCCGATCATGAAGAACTGCCGGCGGTCCAGAAATGGAGCGATTACGCCGCCGAGATTCAGCAGAAATATAAGGGCACGCTCTACTCCTTCGCGACCATCCTGCCGTGCGGGGGCCCGGCCTTCATCAAGGAGGCCGAGCGCGCGATTCGCGAGCTCGGGCTCAAGGGCATCTTCATTCATTCCAGCCACAAGGGCCATTATCCCGACGACGACGAGGCGCGGCCGTTCTGGGAATTGGTGCAGGACCTCGACGTGCCGGTGATGATCCATCCGCCGCATCTCGGCTTCGGCGAGGAGCGGATGAAGGAGTATCGTCTCGCCTCGAGCATCGGACGGCCGTTCGATCTTTGCCTGGCGCTCGCGCGGCTGATCGTGCGCGGGATTCTGGAGGATTTTCCGCGCCTGACGATCGTGGGCTCACACGCCGGCGGCGGCATCTGCGAGACCATCAGCCGTATGGACTATGCCTACGAATTGCAGGACGAGGCGTTCTTCCTCGGCTCTTACGTGCCGATGAAAATTCGGCATGCTCCGAGCCATTATCTCAAGAAGATGTATCTTGACACGGTCACCTATAATCCGCCGGCGGTGAAAATGGTGCTCGAGTGGATGGGTCCCGAGCGCGTCATCTACGGCAGCGACGCGCCGCCGCTCACCTCGCTCAAACCACGCGCGATCGAGCTGATCAAGGACCTCGATATTTCCGAAGCGGAGCGCGACGCGATCTTCTTCGCGAACGCTGCCAGACTGCTGAAGCTGCCGATCGCGCGGGCGGTGCATGCCGCCTGAGCGGTAGGAGCGCCAAGCCGGTATTCGCGCAGCATCAGATTGCGAGCGGCACCCGCAGGAGCGGGTTGACGAGCCGGCGGCGCATCCCTACGTTGCGCGCAAATTTGCAAACCCTCGCAAGCCGCGCGCGGCTGTGCGCGCAAGAGCCAGAGCCATGAAAGTCCGCAACTCCCTCAAATCGCTCCGCAGCCGCCATCGCAGCAATCGCCTGGTCCGGCGCAAGGGCCGGGTCTACGTGATCAACAAGGTCCAGCGCCGGTTCAAGGCTCGCCAGGGCTGAGCCCCCGCGCGCCTTCGGTGCCGGGTGCCTGGCGGCGGTCCTGCACAACTCCTATCTTTATCGTGCCGGGGTGCAGCGTTAGTCTTCGTCCATGATGCACCGATTCATTGGATGGCTGGCGGCGGCAATCTTGGCGGCGGCGTGGGTCTTGCCGGCGCCGGCCGAAACCATTGATCCCGAGCCGCTCAAGCCGGCCGAGCCGCCGAGCTCTTTGCCGCGCGCCCAACGCGGCGACAAGACGCAAAATCTCGACCGGTTGTTCGCCGCGCTCAAAGTCGCGCCTGACGAAGAGAGCGCGAAATACATCGAGAACCGCATCTGGGCGATTTGGCTCGCCTCCAGCAGTGACACCGCCAATCTGCTGATGGGCCGCGTCAAGACGGCCACCGACAGCAAGGATTTCGATTTAGCGATCCGGCTGCTCAACGCGATCATCGACATCAGGCCGGATTTCACCGAGGCGTGGAATCGCCGCGCGACGGTGTACTACACAAAAAAGGATTTCGGCCGCGCGCTTGCCGACATCCACGAAGTGCTGGCGCGCGAGCCGCGCCACTTCGGCGCGCTGTCGGGGCTCGGCATCATCCTCCAGGAGCTGGGCGATGAGAAGCGGGCGCTTGACGCGTTCCGCCGCGCGCTGGCGATTCATCCGCGCCTGGAGCGCGTTCCCGACTTGGTCAAGAAGTTGGGCGAAAAGATCGACGGCCGCGAGATTTGAATCGCGCGTCGTCATGCCCGGCTTTATGCCGGGCATCCAAGTCTTGTATTTCTTGATGCGACAAAGACGTGGATGGCATCGGAACTCGGGCTTGCCGAGTTCCGCACCATTAAAGTGCCGCAAGTCGGGTAACCCGACTTGCGGGGACGAGCCCGGCCATGACGCGTGGATAAATCAGCGTCACATCAGATCAGAAAAGTTGATACGTTACTGATTAGCGGCCTCCGGCCCGACGAAAGCGATACGCAGCATGTTGGTTGCGCCGGGCGTGCCGAGCGGAACGCCGGCGACGATGATGACGCGCTGGCCCACATTGGCCAATCCATCGAGGCAGGCGAGCCGGCAGGCGCGTTCGACCATGTCGTCGAGATCGTGGGCGTCCTCCGCCACGATGCAGTGCACGCCCCAAACGAGCGAGAGGCGGCGCCCGGTCGACAGCCTGGGGGAAATCGCCACGATGGGCGATTTCGGCCGCTCGCGCGCGACGCGCGATGCAGTCGAACCCGAGCTTGTCCAGCAGACGACGGCGGAAAGCTCGAGCGTCTCGGCGATCTGGCGTGCTGCCGCGGCGATCGCGTCGGAGCCGGTCGCCTCGGGCTCCGTGCGCTGGGCATGGATAAGGGTCTGATACATCGGGTCGCGTTCGACTTCCTCGGCAGTGCGGTTCATGGTGGCGACCGCCTCGACCGGATATTGTCCCGACGCGGACTCAGCCGAGAGCATGATCGCGTCCGCGCCATCAAAAATTGCGGTCGACACGTCGGACACCTCGGCGCGGGTCGGCACAGGACTGGTGATCATGGATTCGAGCATCTGCGTTGCGATCACGACGGGCTTGCCGGCACGGCGCGCGTCTCGCGTCATCTGCTTCTGTAGCCCGGGCACCTTCTCGACCGGCATCTCGACGCCGAGGTCGCCGCGCGCCACCATTAACGCATCGACAACATCGATGATCTCGCCGAGGCGATGGAGGGCCTGCGGCTTTTCGATTTTGGCCATGACGGCGGCGCGGCCGCGCGTGATCTTCTTTGCCTCGGCGATGTCTTCGGGGCGCTGGATGAAAGAGAGCGCCACCCAGTCGACGCCGGTATCGAGCCCCGCCTCAAGATCGGAGTGGTCCTTTGGCGTCAGTGCTGAGAACGGCACGGTCGTGTTGGGCAGACTTATGCCTTTGCGGTCGGACAGTTTGCCGCCGACCTCCACGCGCGCGAGAATGCGGTGGCTGTCGGTCTCGATGGCGACGAGCCGCACCTTGCCGTCGTCGAGGAGGAGCGTGTGGCCGGGCTCGATGGCGGCGAAAATTTCGGGGTGCGGCAGGTGCACGCGCTTGGCATCGCCCGGCGTGGGATCGGTGTCGAGCGTGAACGTTTCGCCCGCGGTCAGCGTGGCCGGATTGGCCGCGAAAGTGCCGACCCTGAGCTTTGGACCCTGCAGATCGAGCAGAATCCCGATCGGCCGACCGTATTTCTCCTCGACATCCCGAATTGCCGCCGTCAACTCACGCATGCGTGCATGCGTGGTGTGACTCATGTTGATGCGGAAGACATCGGCGCCGGCCTCGAACAGGCTGGCGATGACGCGTCGGTCTGAGGATGCGGGGCCGAGGGTCGCGACGATTTTAGTCCGGCGCAGACGTCGCATCAGTTACGGCTTCGGGACGGAGGCGTCGGCGCGCTCGGCCGGCCGGCGGCCGGCGGTGTCTGAAGCATCGGAACGCGCGATTGCAGGGGCTGCATGGGCGCCTGGTCGGCCGATTCGGTCAGCTGGACGGTCCAAGACGGCTGATCGCCGGTGTCGACCTCGAAAAATCCGGTGCGATCATAGCCGCGCGCGAGGCAATCGTCGGTGCCGCGGATGGTGAACTCTTTTTCCCGCGTGCACATGAAGGCCTGACCGGACCATTCGCCGCCGCGATCGTAGTCGACGGCGTAGATGTAGTAGAAGCGCGCAACCAGCGCGCCCCGCAACACGGTCTCGCAGCTGCGGGCCGAAATGTTCCACCACCCCTCGGTGGTCCAGCCCTCGTTCTCTTTGTAGCCGATCGCGATCCCGACCCGATTGCCGGTATTGTTGCAAAGACGGAAGTCCGCCTTGGCGGGTGCCACGGCCCATGCACACGCGGTCACACTCAGCGCGCCAGCGAGCAGCACGCGGGCGAGGGCCCGACGGCAGAGAGGGTTAAGTTGAGCTTTCGTGTATCGGTGTCTCATACCGTCCGCACTCAAACCCGCTTGACGGTCCGCCTATCGATATCGCGTGAAGTCTCAAGGGCTGTCAACGAGGATCGCCCGGAAGTCATTCACGTTCGTCAACGTCGGCCCCGGAGCCAGCAGATCGCCAAGTTTCTCGAAGAATTCCGTCGAATTATTGTCATTTAGAAACGCGGCCGGATCGAGGCCGAGGCGGCCTGCGCGGGCAAGGGTCGTCGCATCAATGAAGGCGCCGGCGGGATCGTCTGGCCGACCGCTCCCGCCGTCGGTGCCGTCCGTATCGCCCGCCAGTGCCGCGATGCCGGGCGTTTCCGCAAGCGCAATTGCCAGCGCCAGAGTATATTCCTGATTGGGTCCCCCGCGGCCTTTGCCGCGCAGGGTGATGGTCAGTTCTCCGCCCGAGAGGATCACCGCCCGCCGCCCCTGGGCTTTGACATCGCCGGCAAGTCGCGCCTGCGCGGCGGCGACGTCACGCGCCTCGCCCTCGATTGCGGTGCCGAGCAAGATGCATTCGTACCCGGCCGTGCGCACCGCCTTCTCCACGGCGCGGAATACCTCGGTGGGCCGTGTCGCCAGTTCGAAGGAGGTGGCGGCGAAAACCGGATCACCGGGTTTCGGCGTCTCGTTTGCCGGATCGGCGAGCGCCTGCGCGACGGGCGGCGGCACCTCGAGCCGATAGCGCGCCACGATGGCACGCGCATCGGCGAGCGTGGTTGGATCGGGCACGGTGGGGCCGGAGCCGATCACCGCCGGATCATCCCCGGGCACGTCGGAAATGCCGATGGCCACCAGCGGCGCCGGAGACGCGTGCTGGGCAAGCCGACCGCCCTTGATGCGCGAGAGATGCTTGCGAACGGTGTTGATCTCGGCGATCGAGGCCCCGCAGGCAAGAAGCACACGCGTCACCGCTTGCTTCTCGGCGAGCGAAAGGCCCGCAGCGGGCGCGATCCAGTTTGCCGATGCACCGCCGGAAACGAGCACCAGCACCAGATCGTCGCGGCGGGCGGAATCGGCCAAGGCGAGTGTCTCGGCCGTCGCGGCAAGACCCGCCGCGTCCGGCACCGGGTGACCGGCCTCGACGACGCGAACGAAGCGGCTCGGGCAGCCGTAGCCGAGACGGGTGACGGCGAGACCGCCGATGCGGTCTGACCGCAGGCCACGCTCCTCGACATAATGACGCTCGGCGACCTCGGCCATGGAACCGCCGGCCTTGCCGGCGGCGAGACCGAGCAGCCGTCCGGAGGGCGGCGCGGGCAAATGCGGCCGCAAGCAGCCCTCGGGATGCGCGGCAGCCACCGCCGTGCGGAACAGCCCTTCGAGAAAGGCGCGGGGTGATGCAGTCAAGACTCGAACTCGCGCGCGACAGGATGTCCGCGATTGGCCGAAATCTCGCCTCGGCCGCGGCGCAGTTGATCTGTTGTCACTGCTTGCAAGATAGCGGAATGCGTCGCGGCATAGGCACTATTTGTACGCTCTTCGGATGCAACATGCGCTGGAAAGCGGTTCGTTGCGTCCCTATTCTTAATGGCACGGGGGCCGACCTCCGGTCGCAGCTGAAAGGACGCAGCGATGGCGCTTGACGACAAGACCCGCACCGAGCTCGAAGCGGCCGCGTTTCGGCGCCTCGTCGAGCATTTGCGCGCGCGCACCGACGTGCAGAACCTCGACTTGATGAATCTCGCCGGCTTCTGCCGCAATTGCTTATCGAATTGGATGAAAGACGCCGCCGATGCACGCGGCGTACCGATGTCCAAGGACGAGAGCCGCGAGACGATCTACGGCATGCCATACGAGGAATGGAAGGCCAAGTATCAGAAAGAAGCCTCCCAGTCTCAGCAGGCCGCGTTCGAAAAGGCCGGCCACAAGCACTAAAATTTCTTCCCCTGTGTACTCTGGGGATGACCGCCCTCTTGCCTTGACGTTGGCGCTCACGGTCCCGAAACCTTGCGCGCACTGAGTCACTGGAGGAGGGTTCGATGGCCACTGCCGCCGCTGCGGAACCGCCGGCCGCCCGTTTCGCGAAGGATCACCTGAAGGCTTTCGTCGAGCGAGTCGAGCGGCTGGAGGAAGAGAAAAAAACAATCAGCGACGACATCCGGGACGTTTATGCCGAGGCCAAGGCCAACGGCTTCGACGTCAAGGCGCTGCGCTCGATTGTGCGGCTGCGCAAGCAGGATGCCGACGAACGGCGCGAGCAGGAGGCGATTCTCGAGACTTACATGCATGCGCTCGGCATGCTGAACTAAGCGCTGCCAGCCAACGCCGCCGCACCGTATAATGTGGTTCGCCGCAAGCCGGGTTTACCCGACTTGCGGCGCCACCCCCCCACGATCCCCCCGGTAACGGGAACTAGAACTATCGCCACGATGCCGTGCGCGGCGGACCGAACGTGACGGTCCGCGTGAAGCCTACCGCGCTGCCGCTGAACGCTTCGCTGGTCATGCCGCGATAGGGATCCTCCGAGAACGTCGCCATCATGGTCGCGGCCGGCTTGTGCAGGTAGGAACTGAGCGTGCGGAAATCCGGTACGCCATAGACGGTCGTCTTCATGAAATTCTGTGCGCTCGGGCTCACGATCATGGCGCGCATCCACGGATCATTGAAGCGATCGCCGACCCGCACTACGCTCGCGACTTTGGTTCTGGATGGCGCAACCGCATCGTCGGCGTGCTTCGCTGCAATCGTTGTTTCTGCCGAAGCGGCGGACGCCGCACGCGCGAACGTCGAGCCGCTCGGCAGCGTGCGGGCAACGGCGATCGGCGTGGGCTGTTCCGCATAGGCCAGCGCATTCGGTATCGGTTCGTTGTCGGTGCGATCGGCTATTGGCCACGGGGCTGCAGCGGCGCTAGCGATCGCGCGCCGCGGCGTGGGCGCCGATGGCGCGCGCGCAGTGCTCACGGGCGGAGTATCCGACGGCTCGGCGCTGGGCAGCCCCTGCCAATAACCGCGCTCGCTGATGATGTCGTTCGCCGAGACGGTCGACGCCGAGATGCTCGCCCGCGCGATCAGCATTGCCGGCTGCAGGGCTCCCGCAGATTTCGGCATTGCCGACGCGATCTCGTAGGTGGCGGGTATGAAAGCAGGCTCGGAAGCGGCAGAGGCGACCTGGTAGGTCTGGGCCAGTTTAGCCGCGGATGCCGATTGCTCGGTCGGCTTGGCGGGTTTCATCGGCGGGAACGGCACGAGCGCAACTTTTTCGATGCGCGATTCGGCCGGTCCAACAGCCGTGGCCGGCTTCTCGGACCGCGGTTCGGGCGTCGGCTTGCGTGGCGTTGTTGCGGCGGCTTTGACCGGCGCGGACGCGGTGGCGGCATCCTCCGCTTGGTCGCGGCCGCCGCCGAACAGCCTGGCGAGCAAGCCGGGCATTCGGCTGCGCTGGCCGGTATCCGAAGCCGATTGGCTGCTGAGGTGCCCCTTCGCCATCACGCTCGCGAGCTGCGCCTCCGGCATGCGCGGCCAATGCCGCACGCTGCCAGTGTCCATGTGCACGAAGGGAGCGCCCGAGGTGGGGTAAAATCCGACGCCGCCGCGCTCCGCTCGCAGGCCGGCTTCGCGCACTTTGTCGAGCGGCACGCCTGGGATGTAGAAATCGATCGCCTTGCCCAGCATGTGCTGGCTGAACTGGGCGACGCCGCTCGAACGGCGCCGCAGCATCGAATTGGTTTCGGGTGAACGGAATCCGCAGACGATCCAGATTGCCTCTTTGGCGCCGACCTCGCGGTGGACCTCCCAGAGCAGGTCGATGAGATGGGGATCCATCGCGATCGATTTCGATTCGCGCCAGTCGCGCATCAGGTTGTTGATTTTCCTGAGCGCCTCTTCGTCGTATCGACCGTTCACCTTGTAGGTGACTGTCAGTTGCTCGTCGGTGTGAATGTGGTGGAAGGAGATCGTCCGCGTTTCGCCTTGGGCGACCGCGTTCTGCAGGTTCTTGCTTCCGAAAAAGACGAGAAGCGCGGCGATGCTGCAGCAGTAGCCCGCCCGGGCGCAACGCAAGGACAATGCATTCCTGTGCGCGACTTTGACCGTCACGTGCCAACCCTTGATGGCGCCATTCCGCCCCGCTCCGCGGCGAGCGCCGCGGGCGAGAAGCTTCGTCGCTCGTCGCGGCTTCTCGCCACGACGAAGACGCTTGGCGCACCACTCATTAGGGAAGGGTTAACGCGAGGTCAGCGAACCCGTCCCCCCCGATGGCAAAGAGCGTGACAGGGGACTATGGCAAAAACTTGCCGCGGTTAACCGTGTTGCCAGAGACTCCGGCGCACGAACCAGCGCGCCGCAAGCGACCGCATACAATCGCGGTCGTCAGCGGGTGATGCCCCGCGGCGGCACTGGTCTTGCCTGGACCGGGCGGCCGAAACCGAACAGCGCCTCGAAGAATGAGACGGTGCGCGGCGCCGCGACGGGACGGCGTTGATTCGCCGCCACCGCCTCCTGCTCGCGCTTGCGCTCCTGCGGCGGCTCGATCATGCCGCGCTCGGTCTTGATCGCCGCCAGCGTGCGGCTGTCGATGTTGTAGATATCGCGACGAATTTGCAGCTTGCCGGCGTCGTCGACGAAGCCGTTCTGATAGGACAAGAGCACCCAGATCTGGGCCGGGAGTTGGATGTCCTGCTCGCCGGTGCCGAACATCCGCTTGATCTTGTCCGTCGTCCAGTTCTCGTTCGGACGCGCGATGTTGAGGAGAACCTCGGCATATTTGGCCGGATCCTGCACGCGCATACAGCCATGGCTGTAGGCGCGCATATCGTGCGCGAACAGGTGCTTGTCAGGCGTGTCGTGCTGGTAGACGAGGAAGCGGTTGGGGAAGTTGAACCGTATGCG
>CBFGVM010000122.1:0-10598 GCA_965652015.1 uncultured Alphaproteobacteria bacterium | reverse complement strand
CGCAGCGAGCTGTTCATCGTGATGACCGGCGGCATGGCCGGCATCGCCGGCACGGTTCTGGTGATCTACGCGACCTTGCTGGGCCCGATCATCCCCGATGCCGCGGCGCATTTCGTGATCGCCTCGGTGATGGGGGCGCCCGCCGCCATCCTAGTCAGCCTGATCATGGTGCCGGAACGGGCCGCGCAGCGCACCGGCGGCGAGACAGTCGAAGTGGCAAAGGTCGCGTCGAGCACCATGGACGCGATCGTCAGAGGCACCGCCGCCGGCCTCGAACTCCTGCTCAACATCTGCGCCATGCTGATCGTGCTGATCGCGTTGGTCCATCTCGCCAATGCGATCATTGCCGGCATCCTGCCTGAGCTGGCCGGCGCGCCGATCACGCTGCAACGTTTGCTGGGTTACGCGATGGCGCCGGTGTGCTGGCTCATCGGCATTCCCTGGGCCGAAGCGACGACGGCGGGCGCTTTGATGGGCGTTAAAACCGTGCTCAACGAATTCATTGCTTATGTGGAGCTGTCGAAACTGCCGCCCGAGGCGCTCGACGCGCGCTCGCGCCTGATCATGCTCTACGCCATGTGCGGTTTCGCCAATTTCGGCTCGCTCGGCATCATGATCGCGGGACTGTCCACGATGGCGCCGGAGCGGCGCGACGACGTGCTCTCGCTCGGCCTCAAGTCGATCCTCTCGGGGACGCTTGCGACCTGCCTGATGGCGGCGATCGTGGGGGTGCTGACGTGAGCAGCGGCCGCCGATCGGACGAAGCGCCGCGCCTTCTCAGTGCAAGCGGAACTCGCCGCCGATCGCGCGCAACTCGGCGGGCCTGATCAGGCGCGAGTGCGCGACCGTGACCGAGTAGAGGGGTCCCTCCAGCTTTTCCAGCCAGAACGCGAGAAAGCGGTTGAGCACGGGAAATCGCGGGCACAGATCGTAGTCCTGCCAGACATAGGTCTGCAGCAACGATGGATGGTCGGGAAGCCGATAAAGAATCTGCGCCGTGGTTAGACCATAGCCTTCGAGCTGGCGGCGAAAGTCCTTGGATGCCATTGCAAAGCGTTGAGATGCCATGGATGCCCCTCCGATTCGGACATCAAGTCTGCGAGTCACCTCCCACACAAACAAGCACAAAAAATGGAGAAAGTTCCTAAAATCAAGGCGTTAGCAGCATTGGAACTATACTGCTGACAACGCAGCGCAATCCTCTTTTCTCTGCCTCTGCGGCGCGCCCCGAAAGGTTGGCACTGTCTGCAAACGACTGCCAGATTTGACTTGGCACTCCGCCGCCTGGAGTGCTAAATTTTTTCGGGACGCCTCTTGCGGGTCGAGTTTGGACCCCTATGTCGCGCCTGGAACCAGCGGCAAAGTTTCCCTTTGCTGCCCTCCACGTGGCCAAATCTCACATTCCGTCAGAAGCTTAGGAGGACATCATGAAATTTCGTCCGCTTCACGACCGCGTCGTCGTCAAGCGCATCGATGCCGAGGAAAAAACCGCCGGCGGCATCATCATTCCTGACACCGCCAAGGAGAAGCCGTCTCAGGGCGAGGTGATCGCGGTAGGCCCCGGCGGCCGCGACGAGGCGGGCAAGCTCATTCCCATCGACATCAAGGTCGGCGACCGGGTGCTGTTCGGCAAATGGTCGGGCACCGAGGTCAAGATCGACGGCGAGGAGCTCCTGATCATGAAGGAGAGCGACGTCATGGGCGTCATCGAAGAGGGCGTCGCCCGCAAGAAGGCCGCCTGACGCGTCGGTTCGCCCTCACAACAACATTCGGAGACAACAGTTATGGCTGCCAAGGAAGTCAAATTCTCGGTCGAAGCCCGCGATAAGATGCTGCGCGGCGTCGACATCCTCAACAACGCGGTGAAGGTGACGCTCGGTCCCAAGGGCCGCAACGTCATACTCGACAAAAGCTTCGGCGCGCCGCGCATCTCCAAGGACGGCGTGACCGTCGCCAAGGAGATCGAGCTCGAAGACAAGTTCGAGAACATGGGCGCGCAGATGGTGCGCGAGGTCGCCTCCAAGACCTCCGACGTCGCCGGCGACGGCACCACGACGGCGACCGTGCTCGCCGCCGCAATCGTCAAGGAAGGCGCCAAAGCGGTGGCCGCGGGCATGAACCCGATGGACCTCAAGCGCGGCATCGATCTTGCGGTCGAGGCGGTCGTGGAAGACCTCAAGAAGAACTCCAAAAAGGTCACCTCCAACGAGGAGATCGCCCAGGTCGGCACCATCTCCGCCAACGGCGACGCCGAGATCGGCCGCTTCCTCGCCGAAGCGATGAAAAAGGTCGGCAACGAAGGCGTGATCACGGTCGAAGAGGCCAAGTCGCTGGAAACGGAGCTCGACGTGGTCGAAGGCATGCAGTTCGACCGCGGCTATATCTCGCCCTACTTCATCACCAACGCCGACAAGATGCGGGTCGAAATGGAAGACCCGTACGTTCTCATCAACGAGAAGAAGCTTTCCGGTCTCCAGGAGCTGCTCCCGCTCTTGGAATCGGTGGTGCAGACGGGCAAGCCCTTGCTCATCATCGCCGAGGATGTCGAGGGCGAGGCGCTTGCCACCCTCGTGGTCAATAAGTTGCGGGGCGGACTCAAAGTCGCCGCGGTGAAGGCTCCCGGCTTCGGCGATCGCCGCAAGGCCATGCTGCAGGACATCGCTGTCCTCACCGGCGGCCAAGCGATCTCCGAAGATCTCGGCATCAAGCTCGAGAACGTCACCCTCAACATGCTGGGCCGGGCCAAGAAGGTGAGCATCGACAAGGAGAACACCACGATTGTCGGCGGCGCCGGCAAGAAGGCCGACATCGAAGCCCGCATCACGCAGATCAAGGCGCAGATCGAGGAGACCACCTCCGACTACGACCGCGAGAAGCTGCAGGAGCGGCTGGCCAAGCTCGCCGGCGGCGTGGCGGTGATCCGCGTGGGCGGCGCCACCGAGGTCGAGGTGAAGGAGCGCAAGGACCGCGTGGATGATGCGATGCACGCGACCCGTGCCGCGGTCGAGGAAGGCATCCTGCCGGGCGGCGGCGTTGCGCTCTTGCGCGCCAGCGAGGCGCTCAAGAAGGTTCGGTCCCACAACGACGATCAGAAGACCGGGATCGAAATCGTGCGCAAGGCGCTGTCATGGCCGGCGCGCCAGATCGCCATCAACTCCGGCGAAGACGGCTCGGTGATCGTCGGTAAGATCCTGGAGAAGGATCAGTACGCCTTCGGCTTCGATGCGCAGAGCGGCGACTACGTCAACCTCGTGTCGAAAGGCATCATCGACCCGACCAAGGTGGTGCGCACCGCACTGCAGGACGCGGCCTCCGTCGCCGGCCTGCTCATCACCACGGAAGCGATGGTCGCCGAAGTGCCGAAGAAGCAAGCGCCTGCCATGCCGCCGGGCGGTGGCGGAATGGGCGGCGGAATGGACTTCTGACGCTTTGCGGCGACGACGCTGCAACGGCCCGGGCGCAAGCCCGGGTCGTTTTTCGTTGCTCACTCGGCCGGCGCCACCGCGCGCGCTTTCTCCACGCCGTTGACCAGCACCGCGATCACGGCGGTCGCGACGACGAAGCCGAGCGCGATCGTCGCCGTTGTTGCCAGCACCAGGGCGAAGCCGCCGCGTCCGTGCAGGAATGCAATGGCCGAGACCGCCGCGCCGGCGGCGAGGAAGGTGAGGAAATAGCGCACCGCATAGATGCGGCCGCGCCAGGCGTCCGCGGTGTAGCGGGCGATTACCAGATCATTGACGGTGACCTGCGCGTAGATCGCCGCCATGGTCACGGCGAGCGCCGCGATCAGCACCTTGCCGGTGGCCTGCGCCACCCACAGGACGCCGAGGAACTGCAATGACGCAATCACGGCGAACAGGATGTGGGGCGGGAATTTCTCCACCAGCCGGCCGACCGCAATCTGTGCGAGCGCGCCGCACATGAACACCGCCGTCGCCAGGCCCCCGACCAGAAGCAGCGGCACGTCGGCGCCGAGCCGTTCGTCGACGATCTTGGGCAGTGCAATCGAGACGATGTTGAAGACCAGCCCGGCGCAGAGCGCGATCACGACGAACAGACCGAAGATGGTCGCCGCCAAGGCGGCGCCGAGCGGAACATCGGCGACCGTCCCGCGGCTCGCCGCTTTTCGTGCTTCGTCCGGAACGAGACGTAGATAGACTACGGCGGTGGCGACGCAGACGACGCCGGGGACCAAGAAGGCCGCGCGCCAGCCCAGGCCCGCGACCAGCGCCGCGGTCGCCCCGGCGGCGAGCGCGGCGCCGAGGTTGCCGCACACACCGTTGAAAGCAAGCGAACGGCCGCGCAAGCTCGCCTGCTCGATCAGCATGGCGGTGCCGACGGGATGATAGATTGCCGCGAAAACGCCGAGCGCGGTCAGTGCGATCCCAAGCACGATGAGGTTCGGCGCGAGCCCCGCCGCGATCAGCGACAACCCGCAGCCGGCATAGAAGAGCACCATCATGTTGCGCCGGCTCCAATGGTCACCGAGCCAGCCTGCCGGCAGTGAGAACACCCCGAAGGCGATGAAGGCGGGCGTGCCGAGCACGATGAGTTCGGCGTAGCTGCGGCCGTAAACGAGCTCGAGCCCAATCACCACGGTCGGGAAGATCAGCATCACGTAATGGTCGAGCGCGTGCGCCCAATTGATGAAACCGATGGAGCGCTTGACGTCGTTCGTGCCTGCAGTCGCCATGACTTGATATTGCCCCAAACCGCCGTGGACGCGGGTCTGCGCATCGCGGTACTCGCAACCGCCTGCGCGCATATAGCGCGATTTGGTGCTACGTATCCATGTCTAAATCGCGGAGCAGATTTTCGCCGCGCAAGCATCGGCGAATCGCGCAACGAGGACAAGAAGCAGGCACAGCCGGAGCTAGCGCCCACGCGGAGGCTGGGCGAGCATCTCGCGCACGACGTCCTCCACCGGCCGCGGCGAGATTCCGAGCTCTGCAAATCCGGGCATGCCCGGCGAAGCGACGGTGTCGACCTGCATCAGCTCGATCTGGTTGCGGGTGACGGGAGCGTTCGGAAGCATCTCCCCCGCAAACGCCAGTGCATGCCAGGCGGCAAACGGCATCGGCATCAATCTTGCCGTAAGGCCGGCTTCACGCGCCACCGCTCTGAGCAATTCCTCGTAGGAATAGATACGAGGCCCGCCGCACTCGAACGTGACGGCGCGCCTTTCCGTCCGCGCGAGCGCCCTGGCGATCGCCTCCGCCACGTCCTCCACGTAGGCCGGCTGCAGTCGGTTGAGGCCGCGGCCGAACATTGGAAAGACTGGAAGGTGGCGAAGCAGCGCGAGAACGGTGGTCAGAAACGCATCATCGGGCCCGAACATCACCGCCGGCCGAACGATGATCGCGTCGGGGAAGGCGGCGCGCACCGCCAGTTCGCCCTCCCCGCGCTTGCGGATATAGAGCGACGGCGAGGCGGGATCGGCGCCGATCCCGGAGACCTGGACGAGCCGCTCAAGTCCATCCTGCCGCGCCCGGGCCGCCAGACGGCTCGCCGCCTCGACGTGCATGGAATGAAACGTGTCCCCTCCCCGCTCGACGTAGAGACTGACCGCGTTGACCGCCGCGTATGCTCCGGCCAGCGCATCGGCAACAGCGTGTGCATCGTGAATGTCGACCTCGCGTGATTGAAGCTGCGCACCATCAGGCCCGAACAGCTCGCGACTGCGGTTCGCATCCCTTGAGGCGACTCGAACGATAAAATCGTGCTTGCGCAGACGATCGACGACGCGACGGCCGAGAAAGCCGGTTCCGCCGAAGACAGTGACGACGCGCGCGCTCATGAGCCAAGCATGCGGTCGATCTTGCTCGCCATGATGAAGTCGTTCTCGTGCAGCCCCTTGATCTTCTTGGTGCTCAGGGAGACCGTTGCGTAACCCCAGCCGAACCTGATGTCGGGGTGATGTCCCTGGCTTTCGGCCAGTTCGCCGACCCGCTGGACGAAGGCAAGCGCTTCTTGGAAGTTGCGGAATCGAAACGTACGCTCGATGCGATGGGCATCATCGCGCAGCTCCCAGTCCGGAGCCTGCGCCTGCAAGCGCAGCGCTTCATCGCGCGGCAAGGGCGGGATCCCGCCGCGACACGGCGTGCAAGTCTTCTCAGCCAGGGTGTCGGTCACGTGTTGTCTCCGGTCGCGCCGAGCAAGACAATGCTCAGCGATCAATCTCGCCGAACACGATATCGAGCGAGCCGATGATCGCCGAGACGTCGGCGAGCATGTGCCCGCGGCTCAGGAAATCCATCGCCTGCAAATGGGCGAACGACGGCGCCCGGATCTTGCACTTATAAGGTCGGTTGCTGCCGTCCGCCACTAGGTAGACGCCGAACTCACCTTTGGGTGCCTCGACCGCTGCGTAGACCTCGCCCGCCGGCACGCGATGGCCCTCACTGTAGAGCTTGAAGTGGTGGATGGTCGCCTCCATCGAGCGCTTCATCTCGGCACGCGGCGGCGGAACGATCTTGTAGTCCCGAACCACAACCGGGCCAGCGCCTTGCGGAGATCGCAGTTTCTCGAGGCATTGTTTCATGATGCGTACCGACTGGCGCATCTCCTCCATGCGCACGAGGTACCGGTCGTAGCAGTCGCCGTGCTTGCCGATCGGGATATCGAAATCGAACTCGGAATAACATTCGTAGGGCTGTGCCTTGCGTAGATCCCAGACGGCACCGGAGCCGCGCACCATGACGCCCGAGAATCCCCACGCCCATGCGTCGGCCAGCTCGACCAGGCCGATACCGACGTTGCGCTGCTTGAAGATGCGGTTTTCCGTGAGCAGGCCCTCGATATCGTCGCAGACCTTGAGGAAGGGATCGCAGAAGGCCCAGATGTCGTCGAGAAGCTTCGACGGCAAGTCCTGGTGTACTCCTCCGACACGAAAATAGTTCGCGTGCATGCGAGCGCCCGAAGCGCGCTCGTAAAACACCATCAGCTTCTCGCGCTCCTCGAATCCCCAGAGCGGCGGCGTCAGCGCGCCGACGTCCATCGCCTGCGTGGTCACGTTGAGCAGATGCGACAGCAAGCGCCCGATCTCGCAATAGAGGACGCGGATGAGCTGTCCGCGCTTGGGCACCGCGATGCCGAGCAGCTTCTCCGCTGCCAGGCAGAACGCGTGCTCCTGGTTCATCGGCGCGACATAGTCGAGCCGATCGAAGTAGGGCAGTGCCTGCAGGTAGGTCTTGTGCTCGATCAGCTTCTCGGTCCCGCGGTGCAGGAGGCCGATATGCGGATCCACGCGCTCGACGACTTCGCCGTCGAGCTCCAATACGAGGCGCAGCACGCCGTGCGCCGCCGGGTGCTGGGGCCCGAAGTTGAGGGTGAAGTTGCGCAACGCAGCTTGGGCCATAACGGCCTCGCGTCAGCTGCCGGGTCAACGTCGGCCACCGACCGCAGTTCCAACTTGACTGGCTTCGTCAGGCGTCTGTGACGGCGGTCGGGCGTGTTCACCTGGCGCTCGCCAGCTAAGTTTGGACTCTTTGCGCGACCAGCCGTCACGCCAAAGCTGTGCCCCTCTGCCGCGATGGCTGGCACGCCATTTAGTGCTTCAATCCAAGGATGATGACGAGGTCCGTTGCTTGGGGCTCATGCACCTCGAGGCCCGACTGGCTATCGTCACTCCAGCTGGCAAGATTCACGACCTTGGCGGACTCGGTTGTCGCTCCGGCAGCCCCGACTGGCTCCACGATGTTAAGTCCGTAACTGTCGAGAAAGAACGTGTGTTCCCCGAACAAGTCCTTGAGTTGGGGAATCACGGGATGGTCGTCGGGAATGGGGCGGGCTTCGAATTGGCCCAAGGTTCGCTCGAGCTGTGCGGAATTAAGTTTCATTGCACGCTCCTTTCGGTTCGCTCCAGGCGATGTGCCGTGCGCGATTGCGCGATTCGCGCGTTACGGGGGCCTCCCACCGTCGAGGTGGTCAACGCAAAGTACGGTCGTCCCGCGCGGCCGTACCTAAGCTCTTCGCGCACGCCGTCAAGTGACAAAACGTGTCGCAAGTTGGACACAAATCTTGGAACTGCGCGTAGGACGCCTAGACGAAAAAATTGAAGTCACGCTTCACGAAAATTTTGCCGACTTGGAACATTTTGTTCCAAAGCTCCTGCGGCATGTCGTTTCGCATGCCACGCTTGCGCAAACAGCTGGAACTGCTTCTCTCGAAAGCCGATTGCCCTCGATACGCGTGTCCGTTTCTCGCAAGTCTCGCGAGCGGTCGCAGTGCCGAAAGGAGGCAAAATTGATGCAGTTCTTCACGCGGTCCACCGCCGCCGTGTTGCTGATTGCCGGAGGACTTCTCGGCATCCCAGCAGCGAACGCTCAGGTCCAATCGCCTGCGCCCGGTGCCTCGGACAAGTCAGCGAATATTCCCGACCAAAAGCTCGACGCGGCGGCTGCCGCCATCGAGCGGGTCGCCAGTCTCAAGCAGGACTATCAGCAGCGCATAGCCGCGGCGCCCACCCCCGACAAGGAGCGGATTTTGAACGAGGCCGTCGGCGCCATGAAACAGGCAGTCAATGACCAGGGACTGTCGGTCGAGGAATACGATTCCATCTTGGAAGTGGCGCAGAACAATCCCGACGTTCGCGAAAAAATTCGTCAGCGCATCCGCGCTCCGAGCCAATAGTCGCTTGAGCACTCGCCAATAGGGAGCATTCCTGCAACCCAAAGAGATCGAACGCCTGAACATCTTCCGGAGGCCGGCGATGCAGATCAGGAAGCACGACAGAAGCCACCTGGTAGAACTTGGGGACGGTTCCGCGTGGCGCATCTGGCCCTCCGATATTCCCAAGACCCTGGAGTGGCTGCCGACGACGGAGCTCGACGTTGCGGACATTGACGATGAAATCTGTTCGCACGCGCTGATCGATCGCTCGAACGGATCAGAGGTGCGAGTGATAAGCGTGAGCGAGAATTGGCCCGCCGCCGCCGTGCGGCGTTGTCTCCGCCAGGGCTGAGCAGCCGATGGCTCGTGATACGGGGCCTCGCTGATTGGCGATGCGACGCAGGCCAAGTGCTGGCGAATTCGGTGGAACCAAAATCGGTTTTGCGATCTGAGCGAGTTCGCCCGGAACCAGCCTGATTGGCCCGCGTTTACGCAGCGCGAAATCGCCCCATGCGGCGCGCGCTTAGGAAATGGGGCGGCCTTGGGGCCGGCTTGCTCCTCAAATTTGCCGATGATTCAACAGCGAGGATGCATGGACAGCAACGCCGCAAAGACCCGCGCCCCCCATCACCGCGCCGCAGCTCTCGTTTGCATCATTGCATTAGCGGCGGCGGTGGGAGTCTTCAGCGCCCATCTCATCCCGCCCGACTGGCGGGCGCTGGTGCGACCGGCTTCACCGCACTCAACCGCGGCACTGTTTGGCCGCAGCGCCTCAGGTCCTGCGAGCTTCGCCGATATCGTGGACGTGGTGAAGCCGGCCGTAATCGGCGTGCAGACCAGGCGCTCGGAAAGCTCCGAGGAGCAGAGCGGCTCGCCCGCAAATCGGTTCTTCTTCGGCGCGCCACCGCTCGCACCGGACATCCCGGATCGCCGGCATCCGTCCAGAACAGTGACCACGCAAGGCTCGGGCTTCTTCATCTCGGCGGACGGCTACGCGGTCACCAACAATCACGTGATCGAGGGAAGCAAAACGGCGGAGATTCAGAGCGACGATCAAAAGACCTACACCGCGAAAGTGGTGGGCAGTGATCCCATCAGCGATCTGGCCCTGCTCAAGGTCGACGGCCGCAGCGACTTCGCGTTTGTCAGGCTCGCGGACGAGATGCCGCGGGTAGGCGACTGGGTGCTGGCGGTCGGCAATCCGTTCGGACTCGGCGGCACCGTGACGGCCGGCATCGTCTCGGCGCGCGAGCGCAACATTGGAGGCATTACTTCCGACAGCCTTCTGCAGATCGACGCCCCGATCAACAAAGGCGACTCCGGTGGTCCCACGTTCGACCTCGCCGGCAGAGTGGTCGGCGTCAATATGATGATCTTCTCGCCGTCCGGGGGCTCGATCGGCATTGCCTTCGCAATCCCGGCGCCGACGGTGCGAACGGTGGTATCGCAGCTCAAAGAGAAGGGCTCAGTGAGCCGCGGCTGGCTCGGCGTCCAGATCCAGCCCGTGACCGCGGAGATCGCCGACGTGCTCGGTCTCAAGCAGGCACAAGGCGCGCTCGTCGCCGAAGCGCTGGCGGACGGGCCGGCGGCGAAGGCCGGAGTCACGTCGGGCGACGTCATCGCCTCGATCAATGGCGCGCCGGTCAGGGATGCCGCGGCGCTCTCCAAGACGATCAGCCGCGCTGCCCCCGGCACGCCAATCAAGCTCGGCGTGCTGCGCGAAGGCACGGAGCAAAGCATCGCCGTCGCGCTCGGCGAGCTCCCGCTGCCGGCGCAAGCCCCGACGGCGTGGCGGGAGCACCAGGGCACGGATCAACCGGAGACGACGGGGCGCGGCGATGTTTCCGATCTCGGACTCAAGCTTGTGCCTGCGGACAGCATTGCGGGCGCAGGGAAGCAAGGCGTCGTCGTGGCCGGCATCGATTCGCGTGGACTCTGGGCCGAGCGCGGATTCGAGCTGGGCGACATCATCCTCGAGATCGGCGGCA
>CBFGVM010000121.1:0-10619 GCA_965652015.1 uncultured Alphaproteobacteria bacterium | reverse complement strand
CCCCCGCACGGGAGTGAAGTTGGTGTTGGACGACGACGGACTGCCGCTGGACGAAGTGGGACCCTGGGCAAAGGAGAAACATCAGCGTCTTCGCCGGTACGTCGATATTTCGCGAGCGACCCGAAGGAAGTGGGTGCAAGGTCAAGGAGGGGCAACGTATGTCGACCTATACTGTGGAACAGGCCGGGCATTAATTCGCGACACTGGGGAAAAAATCGACGGAAGCCCCCTTGTTGCCTTCAAATGCGCACGCGACGTCGGAGTACCCTTCCCACAGATCCACATTGCTGACGCTTCCGAAGAAAGCTGTCGTGCGGCCGAGCAAAGAATCATCAACCTCGGCGGCTCGGCCTTTACCGACGTAGGGCCAGCCGAAGAGACAGCACGACGCATCGTGAAGCAACTAAACCCATATGGGTTACATTTTGCGTTCCTTGATCCTTACAATCTTCAAGATTTGCCATTTTCTGTCATCCAAGCATTCAGCAGTTTGAGATACGTGGACATTTTGATCCACGTCAGCGCCCAGGACTTGCAACGCAACCTGGATTCATACTCAAGAACCGGTGACGGTCCTTTGGACAAGTTCGCGCCCGGGTGGAGGACGGCAGTGGATCTCAGGCAATCGCAGGCCGCCACTCGGGCAGCATTCATCACATATTGGGCTTCAAAGATTGAAGCACTTGGTCTGCCTCCTGCTCAACGAGCTGAACTCGTGTCCGGAACAACGCGAAATCAACGGCTCTATTGGCTAGTGTTTGTGAGCAGGAGCGACTTCGCGAAAGGGCTATGGGACAAGATCAGGAATCTGTCTGGGCAACGCGATCTTATATGACAGGCATGCGGAGTTCTACCATTGGCCACCGGAACAAACATCGAATGGACAGAGGCGACTT
Organism: uncultured Alphaproteobacteria bacterium; assembly: GCA_965652015.1. Classification (GTDB taxonomy): domain Bacteria; phylum Pseudomonadota; class Alphaproteobacteria; order Rhizobiales; family Xanthobacteraceae; genus VAZQ01. The sequence continues at coordinate 9,723 of CBFGVM010000121.1, read as the reverse complement.
GGAATCCGATCGCAGGCTGCAAAATTGTCTCGCCAGGCTGCAGCAACTGCTACGCCATGCGTATGGCGGCCCGATTACAGGCAATGGGCATGGAGAAGTACGTAGGCACTACCCGCAAATCAGGCCGTCGCCATGTTTGGACCGGGCATGTGAATGTTGATCTCGACGCGCTTTCCATGCCGCTGCAATGGCGAAAACCGAGGCGCATCTTCGTCAACTCGATGTCTGACTTATTCCAAGAGAAGGCCGACGAAAGATTCATCTGGCAAGTCTGGCGTGTGATGGAACGTGCGCACTGGCACTCTTTCCAGGTTCTGACAAAGCGCCCCGACCGAATGCTTCACATTCTCTCCAAGCCTGATTTCCCAATGCTCCACAATGTTTGGCTCGGAACCTCCGTCGAGAGTACCGAGTATCTGGGCCGCATCGATATTTTGCGCCGTGTCCCCGCGTGGGTGAGATTCATTTCTTTCGAGCCACTCCTTGGGCCGATTATCGATCCAGATCTCACCGACATTCATTGGGCAATTGTTGGCGGCGAATCAGGACCACGGGCGCGCCCTATGGAGGCCTGGTGGGTCGAGGAATTGCGGAAGTGCTGTAGGCGGTACCGTGTTGCATTTTTCTTCAAGCAATGGGGCGGCAACCGAAAGAAGCGGGCCGGCCGTCTCTTGGCCGGCAGAACATGGGACGAGTATCCCAGCATTGGTGCCCCAGCATGATTGCTTCGGACCAGTATGGGTGGATCAATATATTAGGCGCACTACCGCAATGCGAAGCCTCATGCTAGCGATGCAATATCGTCGGCCGCCGGGCAATCCTCCTGATGGTCAATCTCTACGTCGCTAACACGGACAACGACTGGTTCGATTTCTTATCCTCGGGACCAGAGCCAGTGGAAGTAAACTTCTGGCGACCGAGCAGCCAAGCTTTTCACGCTATTCAGCCAGGCGAACTTTTCGCCTTTAGGCTCAAAAATCCACGCAATAAGATCGGCGGATTTGGCATCCTCAGCAGCAGTTCCGTTTTGCCACTCCAGATCGCGTGGGACACGTTCGACAGCTTGAATGGTGCTCCGTCTTACGATGCGTTAAGAGCCGCTATCGCACGATACAGACCCGATGAAATTGTTGGCCCGACCACAAATATCGGCTGCCGGATTCTCGTTGAGCCGATGTTTTTCCCCTCGCACCTGTGGATTGACCTGCCGTCCTCGTGGTCGCGCCACATCCAGGGAGGGAAAGGTTATTCGACCGACGAGGTGGATGGGCTTGAATTGTGGAATCGCCTGCAAGATACCGCGCAAAGTTTGTCAACGAGGAATGCTGTTGGTTTTGAAGAAGCAACAATGCGATTCGGTTCACCAACATTAATAACTCCACGGCTTGGACAGGGCGCATTTCGGATAGCAGTCACAGAGGCATATCGCCGGCAATGTGCAGTGTCCGAGGGAAAAGTCCTGCCAGCACTAGATGCCGCGCATATTCGTCCTTATGCGGAGGGTGGCCTGCACAAAAAATCAAATGGAGTTTTGTTAAGAAAGGATATTCATTGCGTGTTTGATTCAGGTTACGCGACGGTAGATACCAGCTACCGCTTTGTTGTCAGTAATAAAGTCAAGGAAGTATTTGACAACGGCGAGGAGTATCGCCGACTGCACGGCAAATCTCTCCACCTCCCCGGCTCCAAGTCTGACTGGCCGAACCCCGAGTTTCTCCGATGGCATAATGAGAATAGGTTCTTGGGTTAGTTTGAGCGGAACTTTGCCGCGCTCTACAACTCTACGCAGTCTGATGTTGGCGTCCTCGTGCCCTCATGTCGTCGCGGCGCGGAGATGATCTTAACATCGCGTCGTTTCAACGGCGGCTACCCATTCAACCGAGAATTCAGGGCGTGCCCTTGGCGGCATCACCCAAGCCATTTTGATTATGTTCTATAGGTTTAGAAACGTCTCCTGACCCAAGAGGTCTAGGGTGAAGTTCTTCTCGTAAGCACCTGATCTCCAAGGACGGCGAGTGGCCGATGCACGTGCGCGACGGCGTCTTTATCACCCCACCGGTCGAGACACCGACCGCAGCGAGTTGAAGCGCGCCTTCTGCTCGTCGCTGAGCGAATTGTAGAATTTGGCCAGCACGGGCTGCACGGTCTTGACCGCGCCGAGCGTGGCGTCGAGCCGCTTCTCCATCGCCTCCACCCGACCGGTCGGGGTCAGCGCTTGGTAGGTCGGACAGTCGGTCTTGAGCCGCTCCGCCGCCTTGACCGAGGCATCCTTCAATTCGTCGAGGGCGGCGCGCTGTGCCGGCGTCGGGTGCACCGCCTGGGCGATACGATCGATGGGCAGGTCGGTGACCCCCGCCGTCTTCTCATCGCAGAACTTCGTGAGATCGCGCCGGTCCTTGGCGGCGGCGGCGTGATCATCCGACGCCGCGATGGCGTTGAAGCGCGCCTTCTGCTCGTCGCTGAGCGATTGATAGAAGCGCTCGAGCGCAGGGCGCACGGTCTGCACCGCCGCAAGCATGACCTGCAGGCGGCTCTCCATTGCGGCAAGCCGTCCAGTCGGGGTGCTGGGGAGGTCCTTCGGACAACCGGACTTGAGCATGTCGACCGCCTTGGCGCTCGCGGCGCGCAATTCATCGAGCGCAGGACGCTGCGCGTCGGTTGGCTGCACGACCTCGGAAATGCGCTCGAGCGGCCAGTCCGTGAGTTGCGCGGCGTCATCACTGCACACTTCCGCGGCGCGCCGCTGCGTGTCATCCGTTCGCGCAACACGGTTTCCCGGCGAGTTCTCCCTCCGGCTGCCTGAGCTCGCCCCGGGAGGGATATGGGCGTAATTGCCGTAAATCCCGTAGTAGACGTCGTCGTAGGCATAGGGCCAGAAGTCGTCATAGGCGTAGGGCCAGTACACGTAGTCGAAGAAATCGTAAGAGGCATAGGGCCAGAACAGCGGTCCGACCCAGCCGATGACGAGGCCGCCGCGCCACCACGGCCGCCAGCGCGCGCCGGCGAACTTGCCGTGAAACCGCGAGGACGCGAACCGCGATTGCCAAGCCACGTTGGCAATGGCGCGGTTGCCGAATACGCCGCGGCCCAGGTGGGCGGTGCGTATTCCGGGCCCCGCGACCGTGGCGGCCGAGGCGGTTGCAAATCGGCCGCCGCCCATCCGCGCCGTCGCTACGCCGCGCGCCGAGGTCACTGGGCGACCGGCAAAGCTGTGCCGTGAAAACGAGCCGGCCGCGATTCTCGAACCGCCGACATGTGCCACGCCGAAGTGGCGAGCTCCGAACCGCGCGCCGCCGAAACGCGCCACGCCGAACGGGCGAGCTCCCAATCGCGCGCCGCCGAAATGCGCGCCGCCGAACGAGCGAGCGCCGCCGAAGCCGCGCCCCGCAAAGCCCATTCCCCCGCCGCCGCGTGCCGCAAAGCCGCCGTGCCCGCCAAAGCCATGGCCGCCGCCGCCTCTGCCGCCACCGCCTCCGCGAGCGTCGGCTTCAAGCGTGAAAAGGGGAATGGCGAGGAGCAGCGCGGCGATGCAAGCGCTCATCATCACGACCGGCCGCACGGCATATCTGCACGAATTGGGACCCTCTGCCGCTGACATGGGCATCTTCCTCGGTTTCCTCGCCTGCGATTGTCGCCGTTATGATGGTTTTCTGATGATCAGGCAGCGGCCTCTCATGCTCAACGCTGATTGATCATAACGCATCCACGTCGTCATGGCCGGACGTGTTCCGGCCATCCACGTCTCCAGAGCGTGAGGGCCAACAAGACGTGGATGCCCGGCAGCGCAGACAAGTTTATGCAGTCTGCGCAAGCTTGACTGCGTTGCCGGGCATGACGAAGCGGGCAAGCACAGCGGCACCTGCGAATTCGCTCGAGCGGGGTCACTTCGCCGCCCGCACGCCAAGCCGCACGAGGCGCGGAAGGACCTCCTCGCAGAAGTACGGCAGCTCATCGAGATAATTGACGAAGGAAAGGGCGATGCCACGCATGCCGGCTTTGCCAATGCTTGCGAGTTCCTCCGCCACGCGGTCCGGCGTTCCGACGAACGGATAGCCGCCGATCGCATTCGCCGCAAAGTACCGGCGTTTGGTCGCGTATTCCTCGGGCCCAATCGTTTGCGGCGTGATGTGCCTGTTCGCGAGCATGCCGTCGATCGCGCCCCAATCGGCGTTCTCGATGATTGCATGGCGGTAGTAATCGTCCGCTTCCTTCTGGCTCGCGCGACAGATCACTTGGCCGACCGTGTAAACCTCGATATCGCGGCCAAAGCTTTGCGCTTGGCTCTTGATCTCCGCGACTTTCTTCACGTTGCCCTCGAGCGAGGTGCGCGAACCCGAGGTGGCGACGAAGAACGCATCACAGTTACGCAGCGCAAAGGCTTGGCCGACTTGCGAGGAACCGGCATTCATGAGGATCGGCCGCGTGTCGCCGTAGGGCTTGGGATAGGCGCGCACGCCATTGAGCTTCAGGAACTCTCCGTGAAAGTCGAAATTACCGCGTTCGGACCAGGCGCGCTTGACGACGTCGAGCCATTCCTGCGCGAATGCGTAACGCGCATCGTGCTCGCGCTGGGTCACCCCGAACATTTCGAACTCGCCCTCGTTCCAGCCGACCACGAGGTTGACGCCAAAGCGCCCTTCGCCGACGTGGTCGGCGGTCACGAATTCCTTGGCCGCGATCAGCGGATGGAACAACGGCGCGTGCACGGTACCGAACACGGTAATGCGCTCGGTTACCGACAGCAGGCCCACGGCCCAGGTGACGGTCTCGAGCGTGCTGCCGTGAAAATCGGTGTCGCCGCCGTAGCCCTTCCAGCGACCGATCGGCAGTATGAAATCGATGCCCGCCTCGTCGGCCATGCGGGCCAAGCGCCGGCAGTCCGGCCAGCTTGCAGACCATCGTTCCGGCACCTTTGTGGCGGAGCGGCCCGATGAACAGTTGGCGCCAAAAATGCCGATCTTCAGCGCGTTGCTGTTGTACATGGCAATGCGATCGGGCATCGATGCCAAGCGGGCCAGCACGGCGGCCTCCATCAGAATGCGAACTGCGAGCGGCCCAAGGACCGCCTATTCCAATGCCGCGTCCTCGCGCGCCGGATAGGCCCAACACAGCGCAGGCGGTAGGACCACGTCCACATCGCTGCCGATCGCGTGCCGGGCGTGCGTGCCGAGCTCGAGCGCCTCAAGCCGCCCGCCGAGGATGGCGAGCTCGTAGATGGTTTGTGTACCCTGGTAGCGGCGCGCCGCGACGCGAGCGCTGAAGCGATTCTCCAAGTGCAGGGTACCATCATTGCCGAGCCGCACGTTCTCCGGCCGCACCGCGATCTTGACCGGCTCGCCGGCCTCGACGGTCGCGGGCATGAGCGCGGTGAGGCGCTGGCCGCCGGCATCGACAATGCCGAATTCGCCGTTGCGCGCGACCACGCGACCAGCAAGCAGGTTCGATACGCCGGTGAACCTTGCGACGAACAGGTCGGCCGGGCGATTGTAGATCTCGTCCGCCGACGCCATCTGCAACAGCTTGCCGTCGCGCATGACGCCGATGCGGTCCCCGAGCACCACGGCTTCCGCCTGATCGTGGGTTACATAGACGGCAGTGACCCCAGTCTGCTTGATGATGCGGCGCAAGTCGTCGCGCAGCCGCAAACGCAGCTGTGCGTCGAGATTACTCAGCGGCTCGTCGAGCAGAAGGAGTTGGGGCTGATAAACGAGGCTGCGTGCAAGCGCCACGCGCTGCATCTGCCCACCGGAGAGCGACACCACCGAGCGCTCGGCGAATTGCGCGAGCCCGACCAACTCCAACACCTCGGCAGTCTTGCGGTTGGTCTCGGCACGAGGCGCGCGACGATGCCGCAGCGGATAGGCGACGTTCTGTTTGACGGTCATGTGCGGCCAGACGGCGTAGGACTGGAACACCATGCCGATGTTGCGCAACCGCGGCGGCACTTGAACGCCTTCCGCGGGCGCCGAAACCAGGCGCCCGCCGATGCTGATGCGGCCGGCAGAAGGATGCTCGAGCCCCGCGATGCAGCGCAACGTCGTCGTCTTGCCGCAGCCGGAAGGACCGAGCAGCACCACGATCTCGCCGGCCGAGACGTGAAAGCTGACCCCATCCACCGCGGGCCGGCCAGTGGCGAACTGCTTGCGCAGATCGCGGACATCGAGGGAAGCCGACATGCGCCTCTAGGCCTGCCGCACTCAGCTCAAGCTACTGCCGGTACCCGTAGGTCTTGTTCCAGTCTTCGACCCAGGACGCGTGCAGCTTCACGTACTGATCGAAGTTGGGCAACCAGACCTTCACCTCCTTCGGATCGAAGCCCTCCGGATAGATCGGCGCCCGCCGCAACGAAGTCAGAATGCCAAGCTCCTTGATCATGAAGGTTTGGCCTTCCTCCGACAGGCACCAATTGAGGAACAACTTCGCGGCGTTGGGATTCTTCGCCGTCGAAGGCACGCCGCTGGCATATGGATTGACCGGCGCCCCTTCGGGCGCAAAGAAAATCCCCAGTGGAGCGCCGTCCCTCTTCTTCGGATAGACGATGTTGTAGAGCAGCGGGCCCATCGCGATTTCCCCGCGCACGAGGGCATCCGACATCGGCGCGCCGGATGGATAAAGGACAGGATTGGTCGCCGCCTGTTTCTTCCAGTAATCCTCGCCCAGCACTTGGCGCTCGAACATGACGCGCGTCCAAGTCGTGCCGCCCGAAGGGGCGATCACCTGGCCGATGTGCCTATTGCCGTATTCCGGTTTGGTCAGATCCATCCAGGTCTTGGGCGGGTTCTTCACCAACGCCGAGTTATACGCGATCGACCACACCAGCGTGACCCGTGGCCAGAGCTTGGGTGAAATCAACGAGTCGGGCAGGTAGTCCTTGCCGTTCGGCGGCGCGTAGTCCTGAAACAGGCCAACCAGCTCGCTCATGAGCGCGCGGTCGGAATGATCGACGACGTCGGCCGCGAGCTTGCCGGCGGCGGCTTCCGTCTTGATGCGGGTGATGAGCTGGCCGCCCGGGGCACGCACCATCTCCACTTTGATCTCGGGGAAGCGTTTGTTGAACGCCTTGATCACCTCCTGCTCGACCTCCGCAAAGTTCGCGGTGTAGTAGACGAGCTTGCCTTCCTTCTTCGCGGCGGCGATCAGTTCGGGCGAGCCGAAATCTTGTGCGGTCGCCGGCATCGCGATCACGCTCGCAACGGCGAGCGCGGTCAACATCGATTTCATGGCAGCGTTCCTCCTGTTGTCGTCATCGTCACCCCGCGCGGCCCACGCTCGCTTCGGTGCCGCTTCCGCGAGACAACCAGCCGGCGACGCCGATCACGAGCGCAAGCAGTATCGTCTGCACTAGGCTGAAGGCAGCCGCCTTTCCGGTGTTGCCGCCCTCATAATAGTCGAGCAGCAGCACCGCCATCACCATGGTGTCGCTGGTGTAGAGAAACAGCGAGGAGCCGAGTTCGCGGATCGCCAGGATGAACAGCAGCGTCATCGCCGCGACCGTGCCGGGCCGCGCCAGCGGCAGCACGATCGTACGGATGGTGCCGATGCGGCCTTTGCCGCAGATCCAGGCTGCTTCCTCGAGCTCGCGGTGAATCTGTAGGAACGAGGTGGATAGCGATTTCATGGTGTCGGGCATGAAGCGCGCGACGAAGGCAAGCGTGAGAATCCAGATCGTGCCGTAAAGCCCGCCCGGCAAGCCGATCCAGGCCCACAAATAGGCGACGCCGATCACCAGTCCCGGGATCGCCACTGGCAGCGTGGCGACAAGATCGATCGCGCGTCGGGCAGGCGCACTGCTGCGGTGAACCGTGTAACCGATGGCGAAGGCGATGACGCCGCCGAGGATTGCGGTCGCCAGGCCCACCTCCATGGTGTTCCAGATCGAGCGCATGGTGAGCGGGTTGTCGAAGACGGCGTCAAAATGCACCAGCGAGTAATGTCGCATGTCGAACAGACTGGCGGCGCTGGGAATGAACAGGAAGCGGCGGAAGGCGGCCACCATCAGAGCGAGTGTGGGCAGTACGACCACGGTGAAGAGATAGATGAGCGCCAAGGCGAGGGTGAGCCAGCGCCACGGTCCGAGCTCGACGACGCGCGGCCGGAATGCCTTGCCGGAAACGGTCGTGAAGCTGCGGCCGGCGAGCACGCGCTGCTGCAACAGCACCAGCGCCCCGGTCACCACCATCAGGATAATCGCGACCGCGGCGGCGGTGCTGTAGAGCGGCGGCGACCAATTGGTCAGCTTGAAAATGTAGGTCGTCAGCACGGGAATGTCGGCCGGTGCGCCGAGCACCGCCGGGATGCCGTAGATGCCGAGCATCACGATGAAGGACAGCAGCATGCCGGACGATCGCGGGCGCAATGAGCGGGAAGGTGACGGTGAACAGCGTGCGCAACGGGCTGACGCCGGCGATCTCCGCCGCCTCCTCGAGGCTCGGATCCATGTTCCGCAGCGCCGACGCGGTGAACATGTAGACGTAAGGCGCGTAGTACATGCCGAACACGATGATCAGTCCGGCCATGGAATAGAGATTGATGCGCCAGCCGAGGCCGGCCCATCCCATCATGGTGTTGATCAAGCCGGATTTCGGCGATCCCAGGATCGACCAGGCGACCCCTGCGACCAGCGGCGGCACGAACAGCGGAATCAGGCTCACCGCCGCGACAAAGCCTCGCCACGGCGTATCGGTGCGCACGACGATCCAGGAAAAAGTAAGCCCGATGATGACCGCGACCGCGGTGCCGCCGGCGCAGGCGATCAGCGAATTTGCCAGCGCCAGGTGAACGTTCGGATTACCAAGAACGGTGAGGAAGTTGGCGAGCGAAAGGTCGAACACGCCGAAGCCATCCACCACCGGATTGGTGTTGGTCAGCGCGCCAAGCAGCAGCATGGCGACGGGATAGAGAACGAGAAATGCGAGCAGCACCAGCAGCGCGCCCGACCATAACCAGCCGGCGATGGTGCCAAATCGTGCGCTGCGCTCGGCCTTTGCAGCGGGCGCGGCAAGTGCCGCGGCGTCTGCCGTCACGCTTTCCCTCCGGCGTTCCCCGCGCCGAGCTTGCGGCGCCCATTATCATTGACCAATCGGTAGCACAGAACGCGGCAGGCGGGGAGCGGGGCGCGTCAAGGAGCAGCACGTTGGACGCGGTGGGTTGAGGGAATGAACGCACGCCGGCGCATTCGTCCCTCGCGGCTCAACAGCATTCTCCGCAGGCGACGGGCAGAGGAGATCGCAGCCGCGCACATAATGAAAAAACCGCCGCGGGCAACCCGCGGCGGTTTGGCAGGATACATCATGAAGAGGCGAACGTCCTTGGCAGGCCTGGCAGCGACCTACTCTTCCAAGTCTTGAGACTTAGTACCATCGGCGCTGGGAAGTTTAACGGCCGAGTTCGGGATGGGATCGGGTTCGGGCTCCCCGCTAATACCACCAGGCCGGCGAAGGACGTGGCAGGAATCAGCGATCGGACGTCCGTAACCACACGTCAGATCGATCTGACTCCTGGCAAGCTGGTCAACACAATCCATTCGCACCGTCCGTCATTTCTCATGACTGACTTCCGATGCCTGGATGCGCATTGAAGATGAGCGCGATCAAGCTCAAACGAGCGATTAGTACCGGTAAGCTGAACGCGTTGCCGCGCTTGCACACCCGGCCTATCAACGTGGTGGTCTACCACGGCTCTTAAGGGAGAACTCGTTTCGAGGTGGGTTTCCCGCTTAGATGC
>CBFGVM010000120.1:0-10631 GCA_965652015.1 uncultured Alphaproteobacteria bacterium | reverse complement strand
GTAAGCATCGTATTGCTCAGCTCGTCCGCCGAGCGGATGAGCCCCACGCCGCGGACCACCGCTGCCTGGGAGCCGATATTGACGGTATTGCCGCCGACATTGATGTTGCTGTTGTTGAGCGTCTGCAGCAGCTGCGGTAGCGTCAGCCCATAGGCGATGAGCTTGTTGAAATCGACCTCGAGCTCGAACGTTTTGGTCTTGCCGCCCCATCCGATGACGTCGATGACGCCGGGCACCGCGCGGAATCGCCGCTGCAGCACCCAGTCCTGCAGCGTCTTGAGATCGAGCACGCTGTAGCCGGGAGGGCCGACAAGCCGATATCGGTAGATTTCTCCGACCGGGCTGACCGGCGAAATCTGCGGCTGAGCGTTGTTCGGCAGGTTAGGCAGTTGTGAGAGCCGATTGAGGACCTGCTGCAGCGCCTGTTCGTAGGTAAACTCGAACGAGAACTGCAGCTTCACGTCCGAGAGACCGTAAAGCGAAATGGTGCGGATCGACGTGAGTTTAGGCAGGGCGGCGAGCTGCGCCTCGATCGGGATCGTGATGTAGCGCTCGATCTCTTCGGCCGACAACCCCGGACTTTGCGTGATCACGTCCACCATCGGCGGCGTGGGATCGGGATAGGCCTCGATGTTGAGCGCGCGGAAGGCGATGATCCCGCCGAATAGGATCATCACGAACAACAACACCATCAGGACGCGGTGCCGGAGCGAAAACGCGACGATCCCGTTCATGGCGTGGATTTCGGAGCCGCTTCACCCCCCGACGACGCCACGCGGTCGATGAAGAGGCTGCCCTTGGTGACCACACGATCGCCTGGCGCGAGGCCCTTGAGCACCTCAACCATGTTACCGCTGGTGAGCCCGACTTTGATGCGCCGCAGCTCGATCGCTTTTTCGTTGTCTTTCTCGCGCACTACCCAAACGCGGGCCACATCTCCCTCATAGATAATGGCATCGCGGGCGACCGCGAGCGCGTTGTCGCTTTCGCCGGTGAGGATCTTAACGCTGGCGAACATCTCCGGCTTGAACAGTCCGTCGGCATTGTTAACGGTCGCGCGCACCAGCAGCCGCCGGGTCGTCGGATCGAGCGAGGCGGCCACGTAGGAGATCTTGGCCGGGAACGAGCGATCGGGATAGGCGAGCACGGTAAAGTGGATCTGCTGGCCGACACGCACGATCGGGGCTTCGGTCTCGCGGATATAGGCGACGACCCACACGGTGGACAAATCGCCGATGATGAAGACCGGGTCGGTCTGACCGCTGCCGACATATTGGCCAGGCCCGACCTTGCGTTGCACGATCGTCCCCGCGATCGGGGCGACAATCAGCGTGGCCGGGTCGATCGTGCCCTTCTCCTGGAAATCAGTGATCTCCTGATCGGTCTTGCCGAGAATGCGCAGCCGGTTGCGCGACGCCTCCAGCGCAACTTCGGCGGAGCGAAAGTCATTTTCCGCGGCTTCAAGCGCGGCGCGCGCGTTTTGCACCTCTTTGAGGGGTACCGCCTTTCCCTCATAGAGCAGGCGCTGACGCTTATCGACGATTTCGGCCAGGTTTTGCGACGAGCGCGCCTTGTTCAATGCCGTGGCAGCCGAAATGAAATCGTTTTGCGCCTGTACCATGTCCGTCGCTTGGACCGTGAACAGCGGATCCCCGACCTTTACGGTGTCGCCGGGCTTGACGAACAGCTTCATGACCCTCCCGGCATAGGGAGAAAAGATCGGGGTCGAGCGATCCTCATCGACCGCGATCTTGCCTTCGGTCACCTGCTCGGATCGAAACACCCGCTGCTGCACCGGCTCGATGGTCAGCGTCCCCCACTGCGCGGAGGTCGGATAAAAGACCCCCTGGGTTTTCTTGGATGGGTTGGCCGCTGCCTTATGCGGATCGCGAACCTCGCTGTTGGTACGCGATTTGGCGACCCAGACCCCGGCGCCGGCGGCGAACATCAAAATCAGGACGATCAGCACCTGCACGCGAGCAGGTAGCGCGCGCGCCCACGACTGCGGGCGATGGGGATCGCTGGACACCTGTTTCCAACCTCGGGCGACGCCTTTATCGGCTTATATCTGGGTGGGGTCCTTCCTACCACAAACATACGATGCTTGGGTGAATGCGCCGGGCCACGATGATTCCCGCCTTAACGAAGACACTCGTCGGTTAATTGCCAAGACCAAGCCTCTTGGCCCAGTTAAAGCCCTCCCGGATCGTCACGGTCTGCCGGTCGGAGCCGGCATCTTTCCGTCAGCCCCGGCCGTTGATATGCGCTGTTGCTGCTGCGTCGCAAGTCCGCCGTTTCGGTTGTAAGCTGTGTGTAAGGTCCTGTGCTGCATCGCAAGAAAATCCGGCATCTCGACCACCAAATGCGACGTACCGCGGAAGCCGCCGATGGCAACGCGCGGCTACGGATTTCAGGCTGCGATGGCTTGCGCCCTCGCCTTGCCGAGCGACAAGCAGCGCCGCACGCTCGGGTTACGCTGCATCAACTGCGGCCGCGCTATTCCGCAGCCTCCGTCTGCAAGCCTGCGTACTCCTTGTCGGTTAGCGTCTGTAGCGCCGACATCACCTCGCGAGCGAACAGCCTGATATTCTTCTCGGTCAGGTCACCGGGCAGCGTTGCGAATTGCAGCATCGCCAGGAAATTCTGGAAGCCGAGCAGCCGATGCGCGTCCACCAGCTGCTTGCGTACCGTATCGGGGCTGCCACAGAGGATAATCCCCTGCTCGATGAGCGTGTCGACGGTGTGCTCCTGCCCGGTGACGGAACGCTTGTGGCTCAGCATGTTCTTCAACGACTTGGCGCTGAGATATCCGGGTGGAAATATCATCTGGAATGGCTGCCGCAGGAGCTTGTTGAATAGCGCCTCGATGTGCGGGCCGGCTTCGGCGCGCGCCTTGGCGTCCGTATCGGACACATAGACCGGCGCACACCAGCCGATCCGATCGGAGTTCGCCGTATAGCCGTGGAGGCGCTGCGCGGCTTGGCGGTAGCCATTGAGAAACCGCGCCACCGAGGCGATCGGGCTGTAGGTCTGGAGATAGACGTATTTGCGCGAGGGATGCGCCGCCCATTCGATCGTCTCGCTCGAGCCAGTGGACGGCGTCCAGACCGGCGGATGCGGCTGCTGATACGGCCGCGGCCACACGTTCACGTACTCGAAATGGTAGAACTTGCCCTCGAAAGCGAACGGGCCGGGGCGCGTCCAGCTTTGGATGACGAGATCGTGCGCCTCCTGGAAGCGCGCGTGCGAGAATGCCGGGTTCGAGCCCATGGAGTAGTACTCGGCGCCGATGCCACGCACCATCCCGCTGATCAGCCGCCCGCCGGTGATGCAGTCGAGCATGGCGTGCTCCTCGGCGAGCGTGAGGGGATGCTCGCGCAGACAGAAGGCATTGCCGAGGATCGCGATCTTCGCAGTCTTCGTCCGTCGTGAAAGCGCCGCCGCCATGACCACCGGCGACGGCATCAGTCCATAGGCGTTCTGGTGATGCTCGTTGACGCAGATGCCGTCGAAGCCGAGCTCGGCGGCAAGCTCCAACTCGTCGAGATAGCGGTTGTAGAGCTCGTGCCCCTTCTTTGGATCAAAATAGGTGTTCGGCAGCACCACCCAAGCGGAGCGATATGTGTCGCTGAAGCTCATGTCCAGATGGGCATAGGGCATGAGATGAAACATGAAGACTTTCATCGCCGCCTCCGCAGGGGTTTCCTCGGTATCGCCGATTGTACGGTGCCGGGCCTGTTTTGCCAGCGGCACGCGCCTTGCTGGGAGAACAGCCGAGCCGTTAGCATTCGGCTGTGACGGCCGCCGGTCACCCTCACTGCGTTCAAGGATACCGAGTGATCCAATCCCCCGAAGCGCTGCCGGATCGCTTGCGCGACGTGGAACACGTCGAGGAGGTGATGACCACGCCGTCGGCGGCCTTGACTACGGCATTGCAACACCTGCCCGGCGACATAATCGTGCTCGGTGTCGCCGGAAAGATCGGGCCGACCCTCGCGCGTCTCGCCAAGCGCGCCGCGCCGGACAAGAGGGTGGTCGGCGTTGCCCGCTTCAGCGAAAAGGGCGTGCGCGAGGACCTCACGAAGTGGGGCATCGAATGCATCGAGGCCGACCTGCTCGAGCGCAACCAGATCGAGGCACTGCCGAAACTTCCCAATGTGGTGTTCATGGCCGGCCGCAAATTCGGCTCCTCCGGGCACGAGGATCTGACCTGGGCCATGAACGCGCTCGTGCCGGCCATGGTCGCCGAAGCCTTCGCCGGCTCCCGCATCGTCGCCTATTCGACCGGTTGCGTGTACCCTTATGTGAACGTGCATCATGGCGGTGCGACCGAGACCACACCGACCACGCCGCCGCCCGGCGCTTACGCCAATTCCTGCGTCGCGCGCGAAGCGATGTTCCAGTATTTTTCGCGAACGCGCGAAACACCGGGCCGAATCATCCGCCTCAATTACGCGATCGACATGCGCTACGGCGTGTTGCACGACGTGGCGATGCGTGTGCTCGCCGGCACGCCGATCAATCTCACGACCGGCCATGTCAACGTGATCTGGCAAGGCGATGCCAATGCCATGGTGCTGCGCGCATTCGCCCACTGCACAGTGCCGACAAGCCCGCTCAATGTGAGCGGTGCGGAGACGGTTAGCATCCGCTGGCTCGCCGAATCGTTCGGGCAGCGGCTGGGCAAGCCACCGATTTTCACGGGAGTCGAAGCGGCCGAGGCTTGGCTCGTCAACACCGCGGAGGCGAGGCGGCTCTTCGGCTATCCGAGCGTGTCGCTCGGCAAACTGATCGATTGGACCGCGGATTGGGTCGCACGCGGCATGCCGAGCCTGGGCAAGGACACCCATTACGATACCCGCGATGGCCAGTTCTGAGCCGCGGCTCGCGGTCAAGCAGTCGCTCACGCCGGCGGAATTGGACGCCGCCTGCGCGCTCGTACGGGAAGCGCGCTGGAACCAACTGCCCGCCGATTGGCGCCTGTTCCTCGCGCGCGGCAAGCTCTACGCCATGGAGACGCAGGAGGGCCGCATCGTCGCTACGACCGCGACGCTGCCCTATGGCGGCCGTTTCGCGTGGATCAGCATGGTGCTGGTTGCGGGCGAATATCGCCGCCGCGGCTTGGCGACGAGGTTGATGCAGCAGGCGATGCGCGACTTGGCGGCTGTCAATCTCGTGCCCATCCTCGACGCCACGCCCGACGGCCGCGCCGTCTATCGGCGGCTCGGGTTCGAGGATTCCTGGGGGTTTCAGCGGCTGATCCGGCGGCAGCGGCAGGCGGCAACGGCGAGTCTTGCCGCGCCGGCCGGTGTCAGCGTGCGGCCGATTACGGACGAGGATTGGCCGGTGTTGTGCGCCTACGACGCAGCGGCATTCGGGGCGGACCGCAGCGCTGTGCTCGCCGGCCTGCGCGGGCGCCTCCCCGCGGCCGATCTCATCGCCGCGCGCGCAGACGGCATCGCCGGGTTCCAGCTCGGCCGCGACGGCGGCTTGGCCGCGCATATCGGACCGCTCATCGCAGAGGACGAGGCGATCGCCCGCGCGCTGGTGGCGCGCGCGCTTGATGCAATCGAAGGTCCGCTGTTCATCGATCTTGCCGACAGCAAGATCGAGCTGCGCAGCTTTCTCGACGCGCACGGTTTCACCGCGGTGCGGCCGTTCACGCGCATGCTTTACGGCTCATCGACGCGTTTCGACGACGCGGCGCGCACCTTTGCCGTGGTCGGACCGGAATTCGGCTGAGGTTCTTGTGCTCGAGATACGTTGACGCTGCCTGCTCGCTGGCCTGCCCCTTTGCGGGAGTGAGGAGCTGATCCTGGGTGGACTGACGATGGGCAAATCCAACTTGATCCTTGGTTGACTAGCCGGAGCGCACGCCCATGGCCGCAGACGGATTGACGACGATACCGAGCGCCTACGGGGCGAAGGAAACGGCGGATCGGCTGGAAGTGGAGATCAGGGCCAAAGGCATGGCCGTGTTCGCACGCATCGATCATGCGGCGGGAGCTGCACAGGCCGGCCTGGCGTTGCGGCCCACCGAATTGCTCATATTCGGCAACGCCAAGGCAGGCACGCCGCTCATGGAGTCCAATCAGACCATCGGCATCGATCTGCCGCTAAAAGCGCTGGTGTGGCAGGACGCGAGCGGCAAAGTCTGGCTCTCCTACAACGAGCCAAGCTGGATCGCGCGGCGCCATGGACTGACGGCCGCAACCAAAGCGACGGTCGATGCCATGGCGCATGGCGTCAGCGATCTCGCAAGAAAGGCTACGAAGTGAGGTAGCGGCGGTCGCGTCCGAACCACTCGCAACCAGGCTTGCGGGCCAAGGCCTGGTATGCAGTCGAGAGCTTATTCTTCGGAAGCGGATTGAATCTCGGGCTTTTTCGGCTCTTGTTGCGGCTGTGCCGCAGGCTTGGCGGCTGGTTCAGCCGCGAGAGGACCGCGTCCCTCTAGATTGTTCCTGCGCGCAGTGTACTGCGTTGTCGGGGGTGGCGTGTTTGCCCAGGCGGGAACAAAGCCTTCCACTCTGTTGCTGCCGGAGCAGGCAGCGAGCAGCGCTACGAAGATGAATGCTGCAACAATGCGCATCATGATGCGTGTTCCGGAATTGAATACGCACCCAATGCGGACAAATTAGGACAAGGCTCCGGAACAACTCGCCTCCGCGCGGATCGAACCCGTTCGCGCCATGGCGGTAGTTGCAAGCGTTACTCGCTTTTGCCGCCCAGCTGCTTGAGCTTGGCGAATACCGCGTCGACATCCAGTTCGTCGGCGGGCTTCTTTTTCTCCTCCGGCTCGGGCTCGCGGCGGACGGTGGTCTCGGCGGCGGGCAGCAGCGTGGCGCCTTGCGCCTCGGCATCGACCGGCTTCTCCTTGGCGGCGCGCTGAACCTCGAGGTCGAGATCAATTTGCGAGCACAGGCCGAGCGTGACCGGGTCCATCGGCTGCAGGTTCGAGGCGTTCCAGTGCGTGCGCTCGCGGATCGCCTGGATGGTGGACTTCGTGGTGCCGACCAGCCGCATGATCTGACTGTCCTTGAGCTCGGGATGGTTGCGCACCAGCCAGAGGATCGCGTTCGGACGGTCCTGGCGGCGCGACACCGGCGTGTAGCGCGGGCCTTTCTTTCGCTTGGCCTCAGGCAGGCGGACCTTGGGATCGAGCAGCTTGAGCCGGTAGTTCGGATCGGCGACGCCTTTCTCGATCTCCTCGCGGCTGAGCTGGCCGGTGAGCACGGGATCGAGGCCCTTGATGCCCTGCGCCGCGTCGCCATCGGCGATCGCCTTCACCTCGAGCGGGTGAAGCTTGCAGAAATCGGCGACCTGATCGAACGAGAGCGCGGTGTTCTCAACCAGCCACACGGCGGTCGCTTTCGGCATCAGCGGTATGGCGCTCATGGCTAAATCTCCTCTGTGCTCCGCCCGCCCTCGCGGGCGAAGCTTGGTGTCATCGGCGATGACGGAAGTCGCTCGAATATAGGCATTCCCCCACGGGCGGCGCAATGGGGAACCAGCGGGCGCGCGCTATCCCAGCGTCGGGTCGAGCACGATCTTGCCCGATGCCTCGCCGGATTCTACCAGCCGATGCGCGTCGGCGGCGCGCGACAGCGGCAGAATCCGCTCGATCTGCGCCTTGATCTTGCCTTCGGCAGCGGCGGCAAAGCATTTCGCCACGTCGGAGGCCTGATAGCCCGGCCGTCCCTTGATGGTGATGCGCTTGTGGTAGAGGTGGGAGAAATCGATGGTGACATTCGGCCCCGCGTGCGCGCCGGCGGTGACCAGTCGGCCGTCGAAACCGATCGCGCGGAAGGCGTTCGGCAGCACCTGCGGATTGGCGATGTTGTCGTAGAGCACGTCGACGCCCTTGCCGTCGGTCAGCGTCATCACCCGCGCCTGCAAGTCGGCGGTGTTGTAGTTGACGCTGTGATCAGCACCGAGCGCGAGGCCGATCTTGACGCGCTCGTCGGAACCCGCGGCCGCGATGACGTTTGCGCCGATCACGTTCTTGGCGATCTGGATGCCGATCGAGCCGAGGTTGCCGCCCGCGCCCATGATCAGCACGGTCTCGCCGGCTTTGAGTCCGGCGACGTTCACCAGCAGATTCCAGGCGGTCGGCACGTGGCGCATGATCACGGCGGCGTGGTGGAAGTCGAGCCCGTCGGGCAGCTCGATCGCGGCGCAGGCCGGCACCGCGACCATCTCGGCAAAGCCGCCGGGCCGCTTGATGCCCATCATGCCGGTCGGCCCGGCGTAATTGGCGCCGTCCTCCGGACAAATATCGAGCGGCATGACGCCGGCGGCGGCCACCCGCATTCCCTTTCGCCAACGGGTGACGGACGCTCCGACCGCATCGACGACGCCGGCGCAGTCGACGCCGGGAATGAGCGGAAGTATCGCTCCTCGCGCTCCCTCTTTGCCCGCCCGCAAGCTCACGTCGAGCACGCGATTGACGGTGGCGGCATGAATGCGGATGCGGATCTCGCCCGCGCGCGGCTCAGGATCCGACACGGTCTCGTATTGCAGGACCTCCGGCGGGCCATAGTTGTGCATCACGATCGCTTTCATGCGGGCACGAACACGAGCTTGAGGTCGGCGAGGCAGCTCAATTCATGCGCGGCGAGATCGGTGATGTCGACGGCGGAGGTCGAGACGATGACCTTGATCGGCTTTGCCGGATAGCTCTGTGCGACCAGGGAAGGAGTCGCGACGCAAGAAAGAATCAGGATCGCAAGCGCGCGGATCACGTCGGGGCTCTCGCGGGTTACGGGTTCGATGTTAGCAACCGTCGACAGCAAACACCAATTGTGCGACGGATCGATCGGCCTCATGTTCAGGAGTAGGGAAGGCGACCGAGGCAGCGATCCATGGACGAAAAATCCGCCTGTGCCGAGTTGATCCAAGCCTGGGCCATTTATCGCGATCAGGGCAAATGGCCGCAACTGCTTGCCACTTTCGTGCCGGAGGGCGAGATTGCGGTCTCCTGGTTCAGCGGCAGCTTTCGTGAATTCGTCGACCGCTGCCGGCAGAGCTTCGAGGCCGGCCAGCGTTCCAAACATCACATTTTTCCCTCCGTGGTGCGCGTCGCGCGCGATCGTGCGCTCGCCGAGACCAGTATCGTCATCCTGGTGCGCCAGAAGATCGACGGCGTGCTCACCGACATAACGGCGCACGCGCGATTCCTCGATCGTCTGGAGCGAAGGGATGGCCGCTGGGCGATCGCGGAGCGCGCTGCCATCTACGAGCGCGATCGGCTCGATCCGGTCGAGCCGTCGGAGGCTTTCGCCAAGCTGTTCGCCGCGGCCGATCTTTCGGCCTATCCCGAGCCTTACCGGTACATGGCCGCCCGCCTGAAAGCTGCCGGGCGCGCACTGGCGCCGGTCGTGCACTACGACGGCGCACCCCACACGGCGCATTTATACGCGCGCTACGAGGCGTGGCTGGGCGGCGGGTAGCAAGCGGCAAGATCGGGATTGGTTCCCGGTCCACGGTTCTACCGCCCTCGCTTGACAGACCCAGCGCATAGCCCCATGTCGGGGGCGCCGCGACGCGTCAAACCGAGGTCCGTATGACGGAAATCCCCAAGCCCGCGCTGAAGGTGCTGCTGTGCTCCCCGCGCGGCTTCTGCGCCGGCGTCGTGCGCGCCATCGACACGGTCGAGCAGGCGCTCGCTCGCTACGGCGCGCCGGTCTATGTGCGCCATGAGATCGTACACAACCGCTATGTGGTCGAGAGTCTCAAGGCCAAGGGCGCGATCTTCGTTGAAGAGCTCGACGAAATTCCAGATACCGACGCGCCCGTGATTTTCTCGGCGCACGGCGTCCCGAAATCGATTCCTGCGGAAGCGCAAAAGCGCAATCTGTTCGCGCTCGACGCCACCTGTCCGTTGGTCACCAAAGTGCACCGCGAGGCCGAGATCCACTACAAGCGCGGCCGTGAGATCGTGCTGATCGGCCACGCCGACCACCCCGAGGTGGTGGGAACGGTCGGCCAACTCCCCGCGGGCGCCATCACGCTGGTCCAGTCGGTCAAGGAGGTCGCCCGCTTCGTGCCGCGCGATCCCAGCCGTCTTGCCTATGTGACGCAAACCACGCTCTCAGTCGACGACACCGCCGACATCGTCGCGGCGCTCAAGGCGCGCTTTCCCCAGATCCACGGGCCGCACAAAGAAGACATCTGCTACGCCACCACCAATCGCCAGGAGGTCGTGAAGAAGGTAGCGCCCATGGTCGAGGCCATGGTGGTGGTCGGGTCGCCCAATTCCTCCAATACTCAACGTCTCAAAGAGGTCGCAGAACGCGCCGGGTGTCCGCGCGCGGCGTTGGTGCAGCGCGCCGGCGAGATCGACTGGTCGCTGTTCGGCTCGATTGGAAGCCTCGGCGTCACCGCCGGCGCCTCCGCGCCGGAGGTCCTGGTCGAGGAGGTCATCGGCGCCTTCGCCGAGCGCTATACGGTAAAAGTGGAAACCGTCACCACCGCCGACGAAGACATGTTCTTCCCGCTGCCGCGGGTCTTGCGAGGGCGCGAGGCAGCGGAATGAGCTCGCGCGTGGGGCCGCGCAGCTCCCGTACCTAGAAATCAGTCATTGGACATCAGCATTCGTCGCGTTCCCACCGAGCCCTGATTCCGGATCTGCC
>CBFGVM010000119.1:0-10730 GCA_965652015.1 uncultured Alphaproteobacteria bacterium | reverse complement strand
AGGCAACTCCGGCGCGCAGCAGATCGTGGAAGTGCACGACCCCGACCGGCCTGCCGCCATCGACCACGATCAGTTGCGTCTTCTTCATCGAGTTGAGCAGCTCGAGCGCCTCGCTGACAAGCTGATCCGGCCGCACGGTCTTCGGCTTCGACGTCATCACTTCCTCGACCTTGCGATCGAGCAAATTGGCGCTCATGTGCCGGCGCAGGTCTCCGTCCGTGATGATGCCCACGAGCAGCCCGCGGCTGTCAGTGATGCCGACGCAGCCGAACGTCTTCGCCGTCATCTCCGCGATCGCCTCCGACATGCGGGTGCCGACCGTGGCCAGCGGGATCTCGCTGCCGGTGTGCATGATGTCGCGCACGAACTTGAGCATCGCGCCCAAGCGACCGCCCGGGTGCAATCTGCTGAAGTCGACGGCGGTGAAGCCTCGGCTCTCCAATAGCGCGATGGCCAGCGCGTCGCCAAGCGCGGCCTGCATGAGCGTCGAAGTGGTGGGAGCGAGGTTGTGCGGGCAGGCTTCCCGGGCCTGCGGCACCGCGAGCACGACGTCTGCCGCTCGGCCGAGCGTGCTGTCGCTCACGGCGGTAACGGCAATGAGCCCGATGCGGAAGCGGCGCGAGTAGTCGATGAGATCCTTGAGTTCGACCGTCTCTCCCGACCACGACAGCGCCATGATGACGTCGTCGGGTGTGATCATGCCGAGATCGCCGTGACTTGCTTCGCTGGGATGCACGAAAAAGGCCGGCGTGCCCGTGGACGCGAATGTCGCCGCGATTTTTCGCGCCACGTGCCCCGACTTGCCCATGCCGGTCACGATCACCCGGCCCTGCGCGCCGGAGATCAACTCTACGGCGGCTGTGAAGGCACGGCCGAGTCCGTCGTGAATGGCGGCTGAGAGTATGGTGATGCCCGTCGCCTCGACCTCGAGCGTTCGCACCGCCGAGGCGATCAGGTCGCCGCTGCGCGCGCTCGTACGTCGTTCGGTGCTAAGCGCCTTGGGCATCACGGTCCGACAACATGCAAGCAAGGGCGACCTGCGCCGCCCAGCCGAGGGTCATTACTATATCCGCTTTCTGTTGATTAACCAAAGCATAACCGGCCGCATCCGTGCTAGCCGTCGCCGAGCAGGCGCTTGAGTTCGGCGCGCATCGCCGGCGCGATATCGCCGCGTTCGAGCGCATAGGCGACATTGGCCGCAAGAAATCCCACTTTCGACCCGCAATCAAAGCTCCGGCCCGCGAATTCCAGGGCATAGAACGGCTGCGTCCTCGCGAGTTCGATCATCGCATCGGTGAGCTGAATTTCGTCGCCTGCGCCGCGCTTTTCGGCGGCAAGAATGTCGAAGATCTCGGGCTGCAGGATATAGCGGCCGGTGATGATGAGGTTCGAAGGCGCCCTTTCTCGCGCAGGTTTCTCCACCATTTGGTTGACCGAGAACAGATTACCACTGCGCTCGCCGATGCCGATCACCCCATACATGTGCAGCCGTTCGGCCGCCATTTGCTCGACCGCAATGATATTCGCGTTCTCGGCCAGTTTGCGTGCCGCATCGATCATCTGCGCGAGGCAGCCGCGGTCGTGCTGCACCAGCACGTCCGGCAACAACAGCGCAAAGGGCTCGTGGCCCACCAGCTCGCGCGCGCACCACACCGCGTGGCCGAGTCCCAACGGCAATTGCTGGCGCGTGAAGCTCGCCGTTCCCGGCCCCGGCAGGTCGCGCGTGAGCAGCTCGAGATCGGCCTGCTTCTGACGCTCGGTCAGCGTGTGCTCAAGCTCGAACTGCCGGTCGAAGTGATCCTCGATGACCGCCTTGTTGCGGCCGGTGACGAAGATGAAATGCTCGATGCCCGCTTCGCGCGCCTCGTCGACCACGTGCTGGATCAGCGGCCGGTCGACCACCGGCAACATCTCCTTCGGCATGGCCTTGGTGGCGGGCAGGAATCTCGTGCCCAGGCCTGCAACCGGGAAGACGGCTTTGCGGATCGCTTGCATGATATCGCCGGGATGGTAGCCGAAGCCTTGTTCGGGTCCAGCTGTCTCCGTATTGCCGAAGTTGAATGCTGTGGCAGTAAGTCCTAATGGCCACGCGCCGGCAAGAGGTTAAAAAGCCGTTGAAACTGGCAGCGCGCAGCGGCCAAGAAACCAGTCATCCGATTTTTGCTGAGTCTGTTACGCAACAACGAGCCGAGATCAACTGCCATGGCAAGATTTGCCGCACCGATAGGCCCGCTCAAGGCGCTCGTTTTGGCCGCTCTTTGCGCAGGTCCGGCCTTCGGCCAGGGATTAGATATTCGCACACTGTTCAACTCGCCCGGCAGCGGCTCGGTTCCGGCCGCGCCGCCTGCCGGCACTCAGGAATGGAGCGGGGAATCCGGCGCCTCCAATCATCCGCTGATGACGGCGCAGGCAATTCGCACTGCCGCGGCCAATTTTCGCAACTGCTTGGCCGGACTCTGGCCGCAGGCCGAGCGCCGCGGCGTCACGCGCGCGGTGTTCGAAGCCAACGTCGCAGGCCTCACGCCCGATCTGCGGATCATGGACCTGCTCGATTCCCAACCCGAGTTCACCAAATCGATCTGGGATTACCTCGACATTTTGGTGAACGAAGATCGCGTCCGCAATGGCCGGGCGATTCTCGCTCAGCACCGCGCTGCCTTCGACGCGGTCGAGAAGGCGTATGGCGTCGATCGCCACTTCATCGCCGCCATCTGGGGCGTTGAATCCAATTATGGCACGCAGATCGGCGAACGCTCGGTGCTCCGTTCGACCGCCACGCTGGCCTGTATCGGTCGCCGTCAAGCCTATTTCCGCGACGAATTTCTCTCGGCGCTGGAAATTCTGGCGCGCGGCGATGTGAGGGCCGACCATCTCAAGGGCTCGTGGGCGGGCGCATTCGGCCCGACCCAGTTCATGCCGACCTCGTTCAAGCGCTACGCCGTCGACTTCGATGGTGACGGTCGCCGTGATGTCGTCGACTCCGTGCCCGATGTGATCGCCTCCACCGCCAACAATCTCAAGAAAGACGGCTGGGTCAGCGGCCAGAGCTGGGGCTACGAGGTCGTCGTGCCGAAAGGCTTCAATTTCCTGCTCGCCGATCGCTCCCGCGTGATGACGGTGCAGGAGTGGGAGCGATTAGGCATCCGGCGCGCCGGCGGCAAAGCCTTCCCGCGGCCCGACGATCGGGCTTACCTGCTAGTGCCGGCCGGGGCGCAGGGGCCGGGCTTCCTGATGCTGCAGAATTTCCGCGTCATCATGAAATACAATCCGGCCGAGGCTTATGCGCTCGCCATCGGCCACCTCGCCGACCGGCTGCGCGGCGGGGAGCCGTTCGTGCAGCCTTGGCCACGGCACGAGCGCGTGCTCACGCGGGCGGAGCGCTACGAGCTGCAGCAGCACCTTTCTGCGCGCGGCTACGATGTGGGCGAGCCCGATGGCCGGCTCGGCGGCAAAACCCGTAGCGCCCTGCGCCAGTTCCAATCGACGGTCGGGGCGGTGCCCGACGGGTTCGCCTCGGCGGCGCTGCTGGAGCGGCTGCGCAGCCGATAAATCGCGGCCAGAGGCTATCTTCAAGTTGACGTTTTTTGCCTATATTAGGGGCTAGTGACGGCGCCGGCGGCGTCGCGATTTTGGCCCTCGGCAGGTGATTATGGGCTTACCTGGTATGTCCCGTGGATATGTGGCCGCCGCGGTAGCGGGCATCAGCCTGGTGCTGCTGTTGCCGGCACAGGCGCAATTCTGGGACTGGGGCGGTCGCCCTCAGCGCCAGCAGCAATACAATAACAACTGGGGCGGGTGGGGCGGCGGCTGGAATGACCGGCGCTACTATGATCCCTACCGGCAGGAACGCGAGGCCCCGGTCGATTATTCGCGCGCGCCGGCAGCCTCGCAGAAGAAGCCTGAGGCCACGACCTCGATCGTGGTGATGGGCGATGGCAACGCGGACTGGCTGGCCTACGGACTAGAAGATGCTTTCTCCGAAAATCCGGAGATCGCCGTCGTGCGCAAGCACCGCACCGACTCCGGTTTGATCCGCTACGACCAGCGGCGCGACCTCGAATGGCCGCAAGTGGCGCGCGAGACTATTGCGTCAGAGAAGCCCAAATTCATCGTCATGATGATCGGAAACAACGATCGTCAGACAATCCGCGAAAAGGCCCCGCCTGCTGCACGGCCGGGCGCGCCCAAGCCGAATGCGCCGGCGGCGCCAGCTCCTGCTCCCTCCGCAACGGCGCCAACACCACCGCCACCTCCCGACCCGGAACAACAGGCGGCCGAGGCGCCGCAAGCCGCCGAGCACGCGAACATGACGCCCGAGCAGGCGCGCCATGCGTCCTACGGGCCGTGGGAATTCCACACGGAAAAATGGGAGCTCGCCTATATCCGGCGCATCGACGCCACCATCGCTGCCCTCAAGAGCGCCGGCGTTCCGGTGATCTGGGTTGGTTTGCCGTCACAACGCAACACCAAGCCCAGCGCGGATTCGTCTTACCTCAACGAGCTCTACCGCAGCCGAGCCGAGAAGGCGGGCATCATCTATGTCGATATTTGGGACGGCTTCGTCGACGAGGCGGGCCGTTACTCGGCCCAGGGGCCGGACTACGAAGGGCAGACACGGCGACTGCGCTCGGGCGATGGCGTGTATTTCACCAAGTTCGGTGCCCGCAAGCTTGCTCACTACGTGGAGCGCGAGATCCAGCGCAGCATCACCAACCGAGGCGCGCCGGTTGCGTTGCCGATGCCGATGGATCCCGGCGCGCAATCGCCGAACGCAAAGCCTGGTGCTCCCGCGCAGCGCCCCGCAGCCGGGCCTGTGGTGCCGCTGACGGCGATGCAGATGGCGCCGGAGGAGCTGGTCGGTGGCGGCGGGCGCGCCAGCACCTCTGACCGTGGGCTCAACAAGGGCGAGTCGGCCGCCGCTCCCACTGGACGGGCAGATGATTTCAGCTGGCCACGCGGCGCGCTCAACGTGCAGCCCGCAAGTCCTGATGCGGGGGGCACCACTGCGCCCGATGACGCTGCCGCGAAACCGACGCAACCCTCCGCCGGATCGCGCACTGATTCCGGCCAGGCCAACACAGCCTCGGAGCAGAAACCGGCCGCTCAGCGGCGTCCGCGCCGACCTAACCCCTACGCGCAGCGTCCGCCGTCCTTCTTTCCAAATTTCTTTCGCTAGAGCGTGATGACTTAGAGAGAGTCACTCGTTCCTCTTTGCATTCCCCGCGAAAACGGGACATCCAGAGAACGTAGGGTGAGCAAAATCGCTCACGGCACCGTCACCGCGTGGGCACGGCGCGCGCACGATTTTGCCCACGCGGACGGACCGAGCAGCGCGCCTTTGCCCACCCTACGCGCTAGAGCGTGATGACTTAGAGAGAGTCGCGAGCCGCGCATAGCATAACCGCCGCTCGCGACCGCTCAGCGCGGCAACGCGGTCGATCCCATCAAGAACTTGTCGACGGCATGCGCCGTCTGGCGGCCCTCGCGAATCGCCCACACCACGAGCGACTGGCCGCGCCGCATATCGCCGGCCGCGAAGATTTTCGGATGGGAGCTCTGGTAGGCTAGGGTATCGGCCTTGACGTTCCCGCGCGGATCGAGTTCGAGCGCCAGCTCCTCGATCATGCCTTTGTGCACGGGATGCACGAAGCCCATGGCGAGCAGCACCAGATCGGCATCGAGATCGAACTCGGTGCCGGGCATGGCCTTGATCTTCTCGTCCACGCGCACGCAATGAAGTTTCTTTACTTCGCCGTTCTCGCCGGAAAATTTCGTCGTCATCACTGCGAAGTCGCGCTTGACGCCCTCCTCATGACTCGATGACGTCCGCAGCTTCAGCGGCCAATCCGGCCAGGTCAGCATCTTGTTCTCGCGCAGCGGCGGCTGCGGCATAATCTCGAAATTGGTGACGGACAACGCACCCTGGCGGAACGCCGTGCCAATGCAGTCGGAGCCCGTGTCGCCGCCGCCGATGACGACCACATGCTTGCCGTCGGCGAGGATCGGCTCGTCCTGCTGCGGTTCGCCGCTCACGCGGCGGTTCTGCTGCGGCAAGTAGTCCATCGCAAAATGGATGCCCCTGAGATCGCGGCCCGGAATCGGCAGATCGCGGCTCTGCTCGGCTCCGCCGGCGAGCACGACCGCGTCGTAATCCCGCACCAAGGCAGCGGCGGGCATGGTCACGCCGACATGCACGTTGTAATGGAAGGTCACACCTTCCGCCTCCATCTGCGCGGCCCGCCGCGCCACAATCTGCTTGTCCATCTTGAAATCGGGGATGCCGTAGGTCAGCAACCCACCGGCCTTCGCGAGCTTCTCGAACACGTGCACGTCGTGCCCGGCACGCGCCAGCTGCTGGGCACAGGCCATGCCCGCCGGTCCCGAGCCGACGATCGCGACTTTTTTTCCGGTCTTGCTCGCCGGCGGCTCCGGCTTCACCCAGCTCTGTTCGAAGGCGCGGTCGGCGATCGCGCATTCGATGGTCTTGATGGTGACGGGGTTGTCCTCGATGTTGAGCGTGCAGGCGGCCTCGCACGGCGCCGGGCAGATCCGGCCGGTGATTTCCGGGAAGTTGTTGGTGGAATGGAGGTTGCGCGCAGCCTCCTCCCACTCGCCGCGATAGACGAGATCGTTCCAGTCCGGGATCTGATTGTTGACCGGACAACCGGTGTGGCAATAGGGAATGCCACAATCCATGCAGCGTGCGGCTTGCTTCTTGGTCTCCGCCTCCGGCAACGGGCGTACGAACTCGCGCCAATGCTTGATGCGCTGCTCGACCGGCTCGTAGTGGCGGTCCTCACGCTCGTATTCCAGAAAACCGGTGATCTTGCCCATTTTCGGCCGACGGACGCCCGCTACTCCGCCGCTTCCACCATCCGCTCCCGCTGCAGCTCGGCGAGTGCACGCCGGTATTCGACCGGCATCACCTTGCGGAACATCAGGCAATATTTCTTCCACTCGGCGAGGATCTTCTGCGCAACCGTCGAGCCGGTGAAACGAGCGTGACGCGTGATCAGGAGGTGGAGACGCTCCACGTCATTTTGGGTCATGTCGCCCATGACGTCGACGCGGCCATGCGAGCCCAGATCGTGGGCCTGGTGGTAGATGAGTTCGCTCGCCTGTTCCTCCTCCGGCAGTGGCTCGAGCTCCACCATGGCGAGATTGCAGCGCGACGCAAACGTCCCATCCTCGTCCAGCACGTATGCGATGCCGCCGGACATGCCGGCCGCGAAGTTGCGACCCGTGCGGCCGAGCACGACGACGATGCCGCCGGTCATGTATTCGCAGCAATGGTCGCCGGCCCCTTCGATCACGGCCACGGCGCCTGAATTGCGCACGGCAAAGCGCTCACCGGCGACGCCGCGGAAGTAACATTCGCCTTCGATCGCACCGTAAAGCACCGTGTTGCCGACGATGATCGATTCCTCCGGCACGATGCCGGCGTCGTCGGTCGGGCGCACAATGATGCGGCCGCCCGATAGCCCCTTGCCGACATAATCGTTGGCGTCGCCTTCGAGCTCGAAGGTCACACCGCGCGCAAGCCAGGCGCCGAAGCTCTGCCCGGCGGTGCCGGTGAACTTCACGTTGATAGTGTCGTCGGGGAGTCCCTCGTGACCATAGCGTTTGGCGATTGCCCCCGAAAGCATAGCGCCGACCGCGCGCTCCGTGTTCTTGATGGGGCTGACGATGCGCACCGGCGTGCCGCGATCGAGCGCGGGCTGCGCCTCGGCGATCAGTTTGCGGTCCAGAATGGTATGAATCTTATGGTCCTGGGGCTCGCAATTGTAGATCGCCACGCCTTTCGGCGCTTCGGGCTTGAAGAACAGCCTGGAGAAGTCCAGTCCCCTGGCTTTCCAGTGCTCGACGACCTGGCGCTTGTCGAGCATCTGCATCTGCCCGATCATGTCGTTGAACGTGCGATAGCCCAATTCGGCCATCAGCTCGCGCACCTCCTCGGCGACGAAGAAGAAATAATTGATGATGTGCTCGGGAGCGCCTTTGAAGCGCTTGCGCAGCACCGGATCCTGGGTCGCCACGCCGACCGGGCAGGTGTTGAGGTGGCATACCCGCATCATGATGCAGCCGGCGGCGATCAACGGCGCGGTCGAGAAGCCAAATTCGTCGGCCCCGAGCAGCGCGCCGACCACGACGTCGCGTCCCGTGCGCATGCCGCCGTCGACCTGCACCGAGATGCGCCCGCGCAGCCGGTTGGCGACCAGCGTCTGGTGGGTCTCGGCGAGCCCGATCTCCCAGGGCGAACCGGCGTGCTTGATCGAGGTGAGCGGCGAGGCGCCGGTGCCGCCTTCGAACCCGGCGATGGTCACGTGATCGGCGCGCGCCTTGGAAACGCCGGCCGCGACGGTTCCGACGCCGACCTCGGAGACGAGCTTCACCGATACCCACCCATCCGGATTGACGTTCTTGAGATCGAAGATGAGCTGCGCCAGGTCTTCGATTGAGTAGATGTCGTGGTGCGGCGGCGGCGAGATCAAGCCGACCCCGGGCGTCGAGTGGCGCACCTTGGCGATGGTCTTGTCGACCTTGTGCCCGGGAAGCTGGCCGCCTTCGCCGGGCTTGGCGCCTTGCGCCATCTTGATCTGCATCATGTCGGAGTTGATGAGATACTCCGTCGTCACGCCGAAGCGGCCGGAAGCAACCTGCTTGATCGCCGAGCGCATGGAATCGCCGTTCGGCAGCGGCTTGAAGCGGTCGGCCTCCTCGCCGCCTTCGCCGGTATTGGATTTGCCGCCGATGCGGTTCATGGCGATGGCGAGCGTGGTATGCGCCTCGCGCGAGATCGAGCCGAACGACATGGCGCCGGTGGAGAATCGACGCACGATGCCCTTCGCCGGCTCGACCTCCTCGATCGGTACCGGTTTGCGTCCATCCTCTTGCGCGGATTTGAGCCGGAACAGGCCGCGGATCGTGAGCAGCCGCTCGGATTGCTCGTTGCAGACTTTCGCGTAGTCGCGGTACTGCTCGGGGAAATTTCCGCGTACCGCGTGCTGGAGCGCCGCGACGGTGGCTGCGGTCCAGGCATGCTCCTCGCCACGTATGCGAAACTGGTATTCACCGCCGACGTCCAGCGCATCGCGATAGATCGGCACATCGCTGAAGGCTTCGCGGTGCCGCCGCACCGTCTCCTCGGCGATTTGGCTGAGCCCTACGCCTTCGATCCGCGTCGCGGTACCGGTGAAATATTCGGCGACGAAATCCGACTGGAGCCCGACCGCGTCGAAAATTTGAGCCCCGCAATAGGACTGGTACGTGGAGATGCCCATCTTGGACATCACCTTGAGAATGCCCTTGTCGATCGACTTGATGTAGCGCTTGACGATCTCCTTGTCGTCGAGCTTTTGCGGCAGATTGTCCCGCATGGCGCGCAGCGTCTCGAAGGCGAGATACGGATTGATCGCCTCCGCGCCATACCCGGCCAGACAGCAGAAGTGATGGACTTCGCGCGGCTCGCCTGACTCGACCACGAGCCCGACCGAGGTGCGCAAGCCCTGGCGGATGAGGTGATGATGCACCGCCGCGCAGGCGAGCAGCGACGGCATCGGAACGTTCTCCGGCCCCGCGCGGCGATCGGAGAGAATGATGATGTTGATGCCTTCCCGCACGGCCGCCTCGGCGCGCACGCACAGCCGGTCGAGCGCGTCCTTCAAACCGGCGGCGCCGAGTTCGGCTGGCCAGGTGGTATCGAGGGTGCGTGATTTGAAATGACCGTCGCCGACCTCGGAGATGGCGCGGATCTTCTCGAGGTCCGCGTCCGTCAGAATCGGCTGACGCACCTCGAGCCGCTTGAGGCGCGAGCTGCCCTCGAGATCGAACAGGTTCGGCCGCGGCCCGATGATCGAGACGAGGCTCATCACCAATTCCTCGCGGATCGGATCGATCGGCGGGTTGGTGACCTGCGCGAAGTTCTGCTTGAAATAGGTGAACAGCAGCTTGGGCTTGTCCGACAGCGCCGAGATCGGCGTGTCGTTGCCCATGGAGCCGACCGCTTCCTCGCCCTGGATCGCCATCGGCGACATGAGGATGCGCAAGTCTTCCTGCGTGTAGCCGAAGGCCTGTTGGCGATCGAGCAGGGTGAGATTCGACAATGCCGCCTCGCTCGGCGCAGGAGGCAGATCCTCGAGCACGATTTGCGTGCGCTCGAGCCATTCCTTGTAAGGGTGGCTCTTGGCGAGCGTCGCCTTGAGCTCTTCGTCGGGGATCAGGCGGCCTTCGTCGAGATCGACGAGCAGCATCTTGCCCGGCTGCAGACGCCACTTGACGACGATGTCCTTTTCCGGAATGGGCAGCACGCCCATCTCCGAGGCCATGATGATGCGCCCGTCGCGGGTGAGGAAATAACGCGCAGGACGCAGCCCGTTGCGGTCGAGCGTGGCGCCGATCTGGCGACCGTTGGTGAAGGCGATCGCGGCGGGACCGTCCCAGGGCTCCATCAGCGCCGCGTTGTACTCGTAGAAGGCGCGCCGTTCCTCGTCCATCAGCGGATTTCCCGCCCAGGCCTCGGGGATCATCATCATCACTGCGTGGGCGAGCGGGTAGCCGCCCTGGACCAGGAATTCGAGCGCGTTGTCGAAGCAGGCGGTATCGGACTGGCCCTCGTAAGAGATCGGCCACAGCTTGTTGATGTCCTCGCCGAACAGCTCGGAAGACACCGACGCTTGCCGCGCCGCCATCCAATTGACGTTGCCGCGCAGCGTGTTGATCTCGCCGTTGTG
>CBFGVM010000118.1:0-10746 GCA_965652015.1 uncultured Alphaproteobacteria bacterium | reverse complement strand
CGCGCCGCGAACGCCTTGGACTGCTTGAAGTTCTGCACCGGGAGGATGCCGGGCACGACCGGCACGTCGATGCCGCGGGCGCGCACGCGATCGAGATAACGGAAGTAGAGATCGTTCTCGAAGAAGAATTGGGTGATGGCGCGCGCAGCGCCGGCATCCACCTTGGCCGCGAGCATGTCGAGATCGGCCTCGACTGTCGGGCTGTCCGGGTGCTTCTCCGGATAGGCGGAGACCGACACCTCGACGTCGGAGAGGCGCTTGATGCCGGCGACCAGATCGGCGCCATTGCGATAGCCGCCGGGATGCGGCGCATAGCGCTCGCCGATGCCGCCGATGGGATCCCCGCGCAGCGCCACGATGTGGCGCACGCCCGCCGCGCAATAGTTGCGGATCACCCCGTCGATCTCCTCGCAGGTCGCGGCAACGCAAGTCAGATGCGCCGCCGGGACGAGCGCGGTCTCCGCCAGAATGCGTTTGACGGTCGCATGCGTGCGTTCACGCGTGGAGCCGCCCGCGCCATACGTGACCGAGACGAAGTTCGGCCCAAGCGGCGCAAGCCGGGTGATCGACTCCCACAGCGTCTTCTCCATCTCTTCGGTCTTCGGCGGGAAGAACTCGAAGGAGACTCGGATGCGGCGCGGCTCGCCTTCGCCGCGCGATTGCACGAAGCGGCTGGCGCGGGATTCGGCTGTCATCAGGCCACCTCCAGCGTGGGCGCGGCGAGCGCCAGGCGCGGATCGCGCCCGAGCCAGAGCGAGACGGCGATCTTGCCTTCAGAAGCGGGCTCCGGGGTCAGGCTCTGCTGCAACACGACCTCGAGGCCGGCTGCTTTCATCCATTGCGTCACCGTCTCGGGTGCAAAGCCAAGACGGCGATGCGCGTGCTCGTCGCGCAGAAATTCGAGATCGTGCGGAGCGAAATCGACGACCAGCAGCCGACCTGCAGGCCGCAGCACGCGCGCGGCTTCCTCGATCGCGCGCGCGCCGTCCTCGAGGAAGTGCAGCACCTGGTGAATGATGATGACGTCGAAGCTGTCCTTGGGCAGCGCCAGGTCGTAGATGTCGCCTTGACGCACGCTGCAATGCCTGAGCCCGGCGCGGTCGAGCCGCGCGCGAGCGAGCGCGAGCATGTCGAGGGAGAGATCGAGACCAAGACCACGCTCGATCTGCGGCCCGAGCAGTTCCAGCATGCGTCCAGTGCCGGTGCCGAGATCGAGCAGCGTGCGCATGGGGGCGTCGGCCAGCGCGCCGGCGATCGCCGCCTCGACCGCCGCATCGGCGACATGGAGCTTGCGGATGCGGTCCCACTCGGGGGCGTGGCGGCGGAAATAATTCTGCGCGGCGCTGGCGCGCTGCGCGCGCACCGCGGCGAGGCGCTCTCGATCACGCAAGAGCGTCGCGTCCTTTGGATCAAGGCGGGCAATGAGCTCGCGGGCAAGCTTGGCGGCGCTCTCCCGCTCGGCCAACCGGAAGAAAGCCCACGAGCCCTCGCGGAAGCGCTCGACTAGGCCGGCTTCGGCGAGAAGCCGCAGATGGCGAGAAATGCGCGGCTGCGATTGGCGCAGGATCGCGGTGAGGTCGGAGACCGTCAGGTCGGCTTCGCCCAAGAGCGCGAGGATGCGCAGCCGCGTGGCCTCGGCGGCGGCTTTAAGCGCGCCATAGAGCGTCTCGAACGGCAAGTGGGCAGATGTGGGCATAACGCGCGGGCCGGCTCCCAATTCGGTCGGTGGGACGACGCGGGGCGACATATAAAGACATCTTTATAGCTTTATGAGGGCCGCTGGCAACCCCCAAAGGTGGGCTGACCTGCCGCCGCCATCGCCGGACTTGACGGGGCAAGGCGGGGAGCGGAGTTGCTGAGATTGAGAGGCGAGGAGCCGGAGGCGCGGCATGCATCTTTACGGGAGGAATCCGCCATGACCGACGATACGTTCGGCATCCGTGACGGCGAGATCGCGATCGAGCTTCCGGATAAATTCGACGCCTCGCTTTATTTCATCGGCCGTATTCGCACGCCCTGGACGCGGCGCGAGGACTGCCCGAAGAATGCGCGCGAATCCGACGCGGTTTGCACCATCGCCGTGGACGAGCGCTGGGCCAAGGCGCTGACCGGGGTCGAGAGCTGCAGCCATCTCGTGGTGCTGTATTGGATGGGCCGGTCGCGGCGCGATTTGGTGCTGCAGGTGCCGCGGCACTATGGCGTGGGGCGCGGCACCTTTGCGCTGCGATCTCCGGCCCGGCCCAACCCGATCGCCATGAGCGTGGCGCGGCTGCTGCGCGTCGAGGGCACAAGGCTTTCGGTCGTGGGCCTGGACTGCCTCGACGACACTCCGCTCCTCGACATCAAACCCTATTTCGCCTCGACCGACGCCGTTCCCGACGCGGTCGTAGGCTGGCACGCGGCACGCGGATGACGCCGATGGGTCAGCCGCGCTGGTATCATGGGGCGTTTCCGTCCTTTTTCCGCCTCTTTTCGCCGCGGTCGGATGCGCCTGGCCGCCGTTTTTGGCGCTCTGTGGTAAACACAAAAATGCACGCTATGTCAGATAGTTCTGGGGGCAACCGGGACTGGTAATCAGCCCCCGCGGTTAATTCCCGGCAAGGATTTGAACCCCGCCACCCCCCTCCTCGACCAATGGTCGTCAAGGGGGACGTGCCATGTACAATCTTTGCCGTCTGAAGACCGTCGCCGCGGTCGCGAGCTTCCTTGTCGCGAGCGCCATCTCCACGGCTTCCGCCAACCCATTCAACCCGTTCGAGGCGCTGTTCGGCCCGCACCGCGAGGCGGTACCCGCGCCGGCTTACGCCAATCCGCAGGATGACGAGAAAGAGCTGCGCGGCGATCTGCGCCGGCAGATCGTCAGCTACCGCACGAACGAAGCGCCCGGCACCATCATCATCGATACGCCGAACACCTACCTCTATCTGGTGCTGCCCGGCGGCAAGGCGATGCGTTACGGCATCGGCGTGGGCCGCGAAGGCTTCACCTGGTCCGGCGTGAAGACGATCGAGCGCAAGGCCGAGTGGCCCGACTGGACGCCGCCGCCGCAGATGATCCAGCGCCAGCCGTATCTGCCGCGGTTCGTGGCCGGCGGCCCGAGCAACCCGCTCGGCGCGCGCGCGATGTATCTCAGCGATTCCGTTTACCGCATCCACGGCACCAACGATCCCTCCACGATCGGCGGCAACGTGTCGTCGGGGTGCATCCGGATGACCAACGAGGACGTGATCGACCTCTACAACCGCGTCCAGGTCGGCACCAAAGTCGTGGTGCTGCCGATGAGCGGGCGGCACGCTTCAACCGGCATCAACTGAGCATCGGTGCCTTCACCTATGGCGTGACTGAAGACGGCGCCGGCCTCGCGATGTCGCAAGGCCGGCGTCTGCTTTCACCGTATCGACGGGGTATCACCCGCGCGGCGTAGTGGAGCACCGAAAAATTCCGTCGGGTGCATTCGCCGCACTGGCTCACTTCCTGCGAAGCGAGATTCCCGGCGCAGGCGTCATCCGCGGCAGTAAGCGTTCTCGTCGTGAAGTTGAATTGATAAGGTGACGTACACGGCTAGCCATCAGCCGAGCGCGCAACCGATGCCGTTGTCATTCCGTGCCACGTCGCGAGTTCTTTCCGCCGGCCGCTCGCATCGTTTCCGCCACCATGTCGCGGCGGCGAAAACCGCGGAGGATTGCCGCGCGCTGGTCTTGGCAGCGCCGGCTCATTTGACGCTTTTGCCGTTCGGCGCCGGACAGTCACTCGGGGATTCTTGCCTGAACGACGGTGGCGCTCTGATCGTGACCCGCGACATGGCGAAAGTGCTGCATTTCGACCGCGCCGCGGGACGCATTAACGTCGAACCGGGCCTGACGATGAGCGCGCTCGCGGATATCGCACGGGCGGAGTAGAATGTTCTATGTTGGTTTCAGTCCGTTTTCCCCGGCAGCGCCGCCGTCACCATTGCCGGCGCGATCGCCAACGACGTGCACGGTAAGAACCACCCCCTTCAGGGGTCATTCTGCCATCATGTGGAGGCGCTCACGCTGCTGCGATCCAACGGCAAGACCGTCACTTGCAGTGAAATGGAGAACGCCGATTTATTTCACGCCACACTAGGCGGGCTCGGACTTACAGGCGTGATCATGGCTGCGGCGATCAAGCTCCGGCCGGTCTCCAGCTCCGTCCTGGAAAACGAAAACGTGCGCTGCGATTCACTGGCAGAGGCGCTCGCACTCTTTGCCGAACCCGCCGCAGATTGGGAATACCGCTTCTTCTGGTTCGACCCATTCGATCCGGCAGGACGCGGCGTGTTCACCCGCGCGCGCCACAGCGCGGCGCCGGCGGGTATGGCCGAGCTTCCGAGCCGGCTCATGCGAGTCATTGGCCGAGTGCCGCTGCCTGCCGCGCTCGGAACGCCGGCGCTCTGGCGCGCTTGGTATGCATTTCTGCTGCCACGCATGCCGCGCAGGCGGGTGCAATGCATGAGTTATCGCCACGCGCTCGCCCCGCTCGGTGAGCTTCCGTATTGGAACCGAATGCTTGGACGGCGCGGTTTGCTGCATTTTCAGTGCGTTTTTCCGCAACAGGAGGCGCCGACGTTTCTCGCCACGCTGCTGGCAGAGTGCCGGAACAGGGGCGAGTTGCCCTGCTTGGCCTCGATCAAGCTGTTCGGCCAGCACCGCCCAGCCGGCCTGCTCTCGTTTCCGCGCGAGGGTATAACGGTCGCGCTCGATTTCTCTCACCGCGGCGAGAGCACTCGACGGCTGCTGCGGGAGCTTGAGACCCGCGTATTAGAGGCCGGCGGCGCCATCTATCCGGGCAAGGATTCGACCCTCAGCCGCGAGGGATTCCGCCGCAGCTTCCCTGCCTGGGAAAGCTTCGCCCGCCAAGTCGATCCGCGCTTCTCGTCCAGCTTCTGGCGGCGCGTCTGCGGGTGATCGCGGCGCGCGCGGCGCCAACGCAGCAATGACAAACCGGCGCATCAACCCGCCATTTTCCCAAACAGGGGCGGTTCGAACTGTGGATGGTAGTGTCGTCGCGGCTGCGAGAATGGACGCCAGACGGCATTCGCGCTACCTAGTTTTCGCCATTTGCGTCGCGGGGAGCCTTTGACGCTACATTCAAATTTTTCAACTGTTGCGCCAGCATTAGACTACGCCTGGACGCTTATTCAGGCGTTGCGACTGCACAATTGGCTGAAGAACGTTTTGATCTTCGCCCCCGTCGTTCTTGCAAAGGCCCTCAACGCGAGCACGTTGAAGACTCTTTTTCTGACCTGGTTTGCGTTCGGATGCGTCGCCTCGGCGCAGTATCTGCTCAATGACTTCTTGGACAAGGATCGCGATCAGCACGACCCCGCGAAAGGAAAACGCCCGCAAGTGACCGGAGAATTGCCGGCCCGTCCGGCGGCTGCCATCGCTCTGGCCCTCATTGTAAGCGCCGCCGTCTGCGCCGCGGGGTTACCGGCGGGAGCGCAGCTGGTGCTCGGTTTGTATCTTTTTCTGTCCCTAGCCTACTCGCTGTTGCTCAAGCGCGTGCTGATGATCGATGTGCTCACCCTTGTGGCGGTGCATGACTTACGGCTCGTGGCAGGCGCCTGCGCAGCGTCGATCCCGTTATCGCCTCCGCTGTTGCTGGCGGGAAGCTTCATCTTTCTCGCGTTAGCCTTGATGAAGAGAGATGCACAGCTGACCGCGGCGACGAGCAACCCTCGCGGCTCGGTGGCCGGTCGTCCCTATCTCAGCGACCATCTGCCCATTCTCCGAGCTCTCGCGGCTGCAGCCATTGTGGCGTCGCTGCTCGCCGGTACCACCGTCATCCACGGGCTTACAGAGCAAGCGGCCAGGCCGGAGGCCCTCTGGTTCATCCTGCCTATGCTGGCTGCATGGCTTTGTCGCTGTCTTTTCCTCGCGATTCGTGGAAGGCTCAATGAAGACCTGGTCATCTTCGTCTGCACCGATCGGTACAGTCTGATCACGCTTGCCGCACTTGTGCTGTTCTTGATCCTGGCCGAATGAATGGTTCAAAACGCCCGTCGTTGGTGACGACGGGCGGACGGCTCGATGCATTTTCTCGTAGCGTCGTTTCTTCACATACATAGGGCTGACCTGCGGGGCCAGCCACGAAACGGCGGCTCGGATTCTGCTTTTGAAATGGATGAGCGCGGGGATTTCCGAAGCCGTACACACAAAAGCAAGCCCGCTACAAAGAGCACCGCTCCCGCCCCGTACAACAATCCTGCCCAAAAGCTGCGGACGAAAGGCTGATAGAGCATCACCACCGTCTTGGCGTCAGGCGGCAGCAGCACCGCCCGCATCACCACATTGGCGGCAAGGATTGGCGCCTCGGTTCCGTCAACGAACGCCCGCCAGCCGGAAAAAAACAAGTCATTGATGACGAGAAGCCGCTTTCCCGCGCTCGCCGAGACGTCCAATTCGAGCCTATCGCCGATCCCCGTCACCGTCACCTCTGCCGCGGAATCGTAGATTTCGCCTGCTTGAAGGCCTTCGACGAACGAGCGTTGCCGCACGTCCCGCGGATAAGCGCCGTCGAAGATGTTCGCT
Source organism: uncultured Alphaproteobacteria bacterium (assembly GCA_965652015.1). Taxonomy (GTDB): domain Bacteria; phylum Pseudomonadota; class Alphaproteobacteria; order Rhizobiales; family Xanthobacteraceae; genus VAZQ01. Next base: position 4,192 of record CBFGVM010000118.1, on the reverse strand, counting down.
GAGGCTTGCATTGCGTCGCGCACAGGCTCGGCGGCAGCGGCTAGGAACGCCCTCGGCAGGACCGCGGCGGGATTTTTGATCATGCGCAGGCGCGCGATGTCGGCCGGCCCCCCGTCGCTCGAAATGTTCTTGTAGAACTCATTGTCGACGATGAGAGCTGTTCCCACGTTGAGGAAACCCAGCAACGGCCAAATAAGATCCTCTTCACTCGTGAACGAGATCGTCCGCAGCTGGGCCGCTTTGCCCCATGGGAGCTTGCGAAGCCGGTCCGGTACAGCGATGGCGTAATAACCGTCGGCGGCTCGGACCTTCCAGGTCTCGACAAGGTGCCCGGCGCAGAAGCCGCTGGCCACATGCCGATTACAAACGAGTACAACTCGATCGTCGCCCACGCGCCCGCGCAGCTCCGCAATTTGTCGCGCAGACGGAAGGCGGAATTCACCGGGTTGTGCCATATACATGTCGCCGTCTTTGAAAGGAGTGTCGGGCGTGTGGGTTTGCGGACCGTTTACCTGAAGATCGGCGCCTACGAATGCTTGAGCGACGATTAGGGCGCCGAGCGTGGCGTGGGTCGCGCCTGCGAGATCGCGCCGGCGCCTTCGCCAAATAAGAGTGAGACAAATGAGCTCGGCGGACAGGACAAATGTCCAAGCAACGCGCATCAAAGCATCGACCCGCACGAGCGCCCGCTCACTGAGACCGAGGCTTTCGAGCGGAATCGTCCCGCTAAAGCCGCGAATGGCGATCTCCAGCAAGCCGGCAATCATCACGCCTGCGACGATGCCGAACAGCTGGGCAATCGATTTTGCTTTGGGATTCAATCGGCCGAGAACGATCGCAATCAACGCGCATATCGGCAGCAAACCTGCGATGAGAATACGCGCATGCGTGAAATCTTGGCGCAGAAACAAGAGATAAAGCAGGTGGCCCATCGGCTTCCAGACGACCACCAGCATTGTGAACACGAGCGCCCAAAACCAGAAGGCGGTGTCGTGTTCCTTTGCAACAAACAGCCCACCCCAGTGTCCGTACAGCCTCGGCATGGCCAAAAGCAGCAGCAGCGGCACAGCTGCACTTGTGGACAGTAGAAAGCCTTCCGACAGATTGATCTGGTTGTGGAGACGGGTCGCCTCCGCTGACCCAATGCCGAAAATGGTCGGATCGAACCAGCGCAGGATCTCGCGCGGCCGGATGTTTTGGAAACCGTACAGGCCCTCAAAGGTGCTCAGATCGGCGGACTCGGTCAAGCGCGAATACTGCTGCATCGAGAGCGCTATCCCGAGCATGCGGGGCGATGCGATCACGATCGCGACAATCGCCGCACCGGCGACAAGAGACAGCGGAGCCATGCGCCCGGTCGAGCAACTGCGCCATACCGCGTAGCCGCCGACCAGCATAAAACCGTACGCCACCAACTGAAGAGCCATGAAATGCAGCATCGCCGCGAACGCCAATACGAAGCCAAAGAAGAAAGCAACGGCGCGTTCGCGGCGAGCGTTGTGCACCAGTATTAGAACGAGCGGCAGAACCGCGAATTCGGCAAAGCTGGCGTCAGCCTGTTGGCTGAGCTTCAAAATCGTCAGCGGGCACAGCTCGTAACAGGCTGCGCCGACTGCCGCCTCGAGCCAACCGATTCCGATGGTTCGAAGGAATGCCAAAGCGGCAAGACCGGCGAGGACGAGCAGGACGACGGCTATCCTGCCTTCGGCAGCGTAGAGATCCGGCCCGTCGAAAAGGAAAGCGGTAAGCCAAGTCAGCGGGTTTGGAAAAATGCTCGGGTGGATGAGCGTATCGTAGCCGAGCATCTCACGCTCGTTCCACGCATCGAGGTGACCGCCTGCGATGCCGCGGATGTAATGTAGTATGAACTTGCCGTAGACGAGACGATCCGGATTGCCGAGCCAAGTACCGGCTCCAGTGATGGGGGCTCGAAACAACAGGAGTGGAATCGCGATTATGAGCGCGACTGCAAGAGCAGCATGACGCCCAGATCGAGCTTTGCTGAAATCTGTCTGCTCGAGCAAGCGTGTCGGTCCGGTTACATGAGTTCGATGGCCGACACTCGTGCCCTTGAGCGTCGCCGCCTGCAAACAATGCTCAATGCGACCGACACGTTGCAGTTGCAACAGCCATTGTAAATAACAATCGGAAACAATGACACTGAGCCTGCGGCCGTTTCCTCCATCCGCAGGTTGCCCTCCGCCGCAGGCGCAGATGCGTCGCGTCCGGCCACGAAACCCCCGCAGCGGCATCGCCGCCCAGGCCGCGACGGCGTGTATGAGGTGGACGCCTGGCTTGGCATGCCGGGCACCAGCCACTTCAGGCTGGTGAGGTCTCAGCCCCGGCTCCGTTCGTCACATATAGCCCTGGCCGGTGACGATCCGCCAGAAGAAATAGAGGCCGCTCGCGAGATGTGCCGAGAACAGCGTCAGTGCCAGCAGGAACCGCGGTGACATGGTCTGTCGAAAGAACGCGTCTGCACAAGTCAAGAACACCAGATAAAGCGCCATGCACGGGCCCCATAGGAAGTTCGCGTGGTTGAATCGCGCGCCCTCCTCCGCCAGCAGGATGAACTCCAGCAGCGCAGCCGCGAACACGGCCCACGCCAATCCCAAAGCGATATTGCCGCGCCAGCAGTCGCGATAGAGGAGCGAGACGGCCAATGGGAAGGCCAGCGAAAGCAGAAGCGAGGCCAACGGATTCGGGCTGTAAAGTCTCCACACTCCAAACGGGGCGATGGTGATCGCCGTATAGCCCGCAATCAGCAACCATTGAACGAGCAACACTCCGATCACCGGCCCCACAAGCGTTGCAACGTGCCCGGCAAGGCGTCGGAAGGCCACGCCGGCCGCTAATGCGACGAAGCAATACCAAGGGACGAGCACTGGCAAGAGGGCGATCACGTAACTGGGCTTGATGACGGCGCTCAGGACGCAAAGCCCGCTGGTCAGCGCCGCGTTGCGCGTGTTCGGCGCGATCAGCAAACGCGAACTCGCGGCAAACAGCAGAACCACCACTGGCATGACGAGGACGGTGGTGGAATTGTGCCAGATCGTGGGCGCAATCTGGCCGAGATAGACGCTCCTGTAATTCCACCAGTTCACGATCGGCATTACGAAAGCAAGCGCGACCGCAATGCACGCCGCTACGGCCACTCGCTCGTTGTGTTTTGACAAGATGCCGAAGCTCAGCGTGCCCTTCAACGCGACGCACGCGCTCAGCAGCACGATGGCAACCCAGCCGACCGCTAGCCGGTCTGCCCCCGCCCAAAGCAGGCCGCCGACAAACACCGACAGGATCGAGTAGCTCGGATACGGGATATCTCTCGCAATCCCAAAATGGGTGGGAATATCCGAGCCCCCGGTTCCGAGCGTCTGCTGATAAAAGGCCGGCAGCGCTATTGCAAACAGGACGATAGCGACGAACACCCTCGCCGGGACGAGCGACGCCGCGTTCATATGCGTCTCGCTCCGAACGTCCGGCGATCGCGCCTTCACTGCCATGACAAATTCTATTTGCACGCAATCGAGCGTACGCCGTCGATCACTTCGTCAAGGTGTGCTTCGAGGCCGACCCAGAGCGGAAGCCTGAGCAGGCACTCGCCGGCGCGTTCGGTAATCGGCAGCGACCCCTGGCAGCGTCCAAAGCGCCGGCCGGCAGGCGACGTGTGCAGCGGTACATAATGGAAGGGCGCGGAAATACCCAGCACCTTGAGCGCGTCGATCAGCCGCGCGCGCCTCCCCTGATCCGGCAGCAAGACGTAGTAGAGATGGCCGTTGTGATCGCAGCCGCTCGGCACGATCGGGCGCCGCAATTGCCCGGCCGCCTCGAGGTCGCCGAAGGCGCGGTGATATCGCGCCCACATCTCTTTTCGACGCTGGGTCAGCTCGTACGCCTGTTCCAACTGGGCAAACAGATAGGCGGCGACGATTTCGCTCTGCAGGTAGGACGATCCGACATCGACCCAGGTGTATTTGTCGACCTCGCCGCGGAAAAACTTGGCGCGATCCGTCCCTTTATCGCGGATGATTTCGGCTCGCTGGCCGTAACGGTCGTTGTTGATGAGGATCGCGCCTCCCTCACCTGCGACAACATTCTTTGTTTCGTGAAAGCTGAATGCGCCGATGTCGCCGATGGTGCCCAGATATCGTCCGTTGTAGCGGCCCAATATGCCATGCGCAGCGTCCTCGAC
>CBFGVM010000117.1:0-10856 GCA_965652015.1 uncultured Alphaproteobacteria bacterium | reverse complement strand
CGGAGGTGGGCAGGCCTTCGTTGAGCCGCTCGCGGGTCTCGACGTCGCCGGAGGCGATCAGTCGCCGCGCCGCGTCATGCAGTCCCGGATTGTGGCCTACCACGAGCAGCGTGCGCGCCGTCGCCGCGGTGCCTTTCACCAGCGCGATGATTGCCTCGGCGCCGGCGTTATAGAGGCGCTCCTCGTAAACCACGGGAGGAGGCGTGGGTAGCGCAGCGGCGACGCGTTCCCACGTCTGCCGCGTGCGCTCGGCCATCGAGACCAACACGAGGTCCGGAATGAGCGCGTGGCGCGCCATGTAGGCGCCGATCATCGGGGCATCGCTCTTGCCGCGGGCATTGAGGCGGCGCGCGTGGTCGCTCATGCCTCCTTCCGGTTTTTCCGACTTGGCGTGTCGCAGCAATATCAGGCGCATGGCATCGATTTCCCGCGCGGTGCAGTCTAGCATCCCGATGATAACTTAACCTGCGGGGGAGAAAACGTGAACGCCGCCGAGCGAGGCTCCTACGTGCCGACCTGGTACACGGCAACCATGGTGCCGGTGCCTGCGCGGCCCCCGCTCACCTATGATCTGGATGTCGATGTCTGCGTCGTCGGTGCCGGCCTTGCCGGGCTAACGACCGCGCGCGAAATCGCGCGGCGGGGGTGGTCGGTCGCAGTGCTGGAGAGCCGCCGCATCGCGTGGAGCGCATCCGGCCGCAACGATGGCTTCGTGCTGCCCGGCTTTGCGGCGCCGATGGACCAGGTGGTGAGTCGGGTCGGCTTGGAGCACGCCCAGGCGCTTTGGGCGCTCTCGGAGATGGGTCTCCGATACGTCCGCACCACCATTGCCGAAGCGCGATTGCCGGGCGTTGCCCCGATCGCCGGCTGGCTCAAGGTGTCCAAGGTCGACGGCGACCAAGTCCTCGACGACGCGCAGCTCTATGCAGAGGAGTTCGGCTCTGAGATCGAGCTATGGCCGACCGAGCGGGTCAGGGACGCACTCAAAAGCAATCATTACTTTCATGCCCTGCATCTGCCGCGCGCGTTTCACATCCATCCGCTCAATTACGCGCTGGGGCTCGCGGAGCTGGCGGAGGCGGCTGGAGCGCGCGTTTTCGAGGATAGCCCCGCGCTCGGAATCGACGCCGAAGGCGTGCGCAAGCGGATCTCCACGCCGTCTGGGCGCGTGCGAGCCGCCCACATCGTGCTCGCCTGCGGCGCCCATCTCGGCGCGCTCGTGCCGCGGATTGCCGGCACGCTATTGCCGATCTGGAGCTATACGATCACCACCGCGCCGCTCGGGCCGCAGCTGGCCGCCGCCATCAGTTACCGCGGCGGAGTGACCGATACCGATTTGGCCAACAATCACTATCGCATCATCGGCAACGACCGGCTGCTGTGGTCGGGACACACCACCACGTGGGAGGCCGATCCCACCCGCTACGTGCGCCGGCTCCAGGCCGACATCGCCGCGGTCTACCCGCAACTCGGCGAGGTCGAGGTCGAGCACGTCTGGTCGGGCGTGCTCGGTAACGCACTGCATCGGATGCCGCAGATCGGCGAGGTTTCCGGAGGTCTTTGGCTCGCCAGCGGTTTCGGCGGCCACGGCATCAACACCACGGCCATGGCGGGCAACATTCTCGCCCAAGCCATTGTCGAGGGCGATGATACGTGGCGATTATTCGCTCCGTTCGAACTCGTGTGGGCTGGTGGTCGCGTCGGGCGCGCGGCGATGCAGGTCCTCTACTGGTGGGTGGATACCCGCGAGCGCCTGGCGGCGCGCGCGGCGCGTCAGCGCGAGGAGGAAGATCAGCGCGTGGCGGAGCGCGCTGCATTGCGCGAGGGGAAACATGAGGTGGACGTCGAGGCGCGGCTCGGGGCAGTGGTGCCGCAAGCGGAGCTGCCGGCGGAGCCCGAGCTCGCGGAACTTCCCGCCGATCCGCTCGCACCCAAGGAGGTTGCCGCGCCTTCGATGGAGCGTGCCGGTCTCGACGAGCCGCTCCCGGCGCGCACGCGGGAATAATTTTGCGAGCCTTGCGTCGTCATGTCCGGGCGCGCGCGATCAGATGTAGGATGGGCAAAGGCGCAAGCCAAGGAAGTTGATCGGTGCGACAACTAGCGTAGCGCCGTGCCCACGTGTGGCCTGCCCCAGCGCGCTTCGACCTCTCCTGAGAACAATTTGGTCGCGTGGGCAACGGCGCGCTGCGCATTTGCCCACCCTACGGCGGGCGCTCACCGCCCCTCGCGGCGCGCCAGGAAGGCGAGGCGTTCGAACAGGTGCACGTCCTGCTCGTTCTTGATCAGTGCGCCGTGCAGCGGCGGGATGAGCTTTTTCGGGTCGCGTTCGCGCAACGTTTCGGGACCGATGTCCTCGACCAGCAGGAGCTTGAGCCAGTCGAGGAGCTCCGAGGTCGACGGCTTCTTTTTCATCCCCGGCACCTCGCGGATCTCGTAGAACAGCTTGAGCGCTTCCGATACCAGGCGCTGCTTGATACCGGGAAAATGCACCTCGACGATCGCGCGCATGGTGTCGGGATCGGGAAACCGGATGTAGTGGAAGAAGCAGCGGCGCAGGAACGCGTCGGGCAATTCCTTCTCGTTGTTGGAGGTGATCACCACGATCGGTCGCCGTCGCGCCTTGACCGTTTCGCCGGTCTCGTAGACGAAGAACTCCATGCGATCGAGTTCGAGCAGCAGATCGTTGGGGAACTCGATATCCGCCTTGTCGATTTCGTCGATCAGCAGCACCGGCCGCGCGTCGGCGACGAAGGCATCCCACAGCTTGCCGCGCTTGATGTAGTTGCGGATGTCGTGCACGCGCTCGTCGCCGAGCTGGCTGTCGCGCAGCCGCGACACTGCGTCGTATTCGTAGAGCCCCTGCAGCGCTTTGGTGGTCGATTTGATGTGCCACTCGATCAACGGCGCGCCCACGCCTTTGGCGATCTCGAGCGCGAGCACCGTCTTGCCGGTGCCGGGCTCGCCTTTGACCAGCAGCGGCCGCTCGAGCGTGATGGCGGCATTGACCGCGACCTTGAGGTCGTCGGTCGCCACATAAGCGCTGGTTCCTTCGAAACGCATGGATTAGCCAGGGTGAAAAGAGAGCAATACCGGAGAAGGACACCGCACTGCAACCAGCGGCGAGGCCTTCACGCCCGCATCGCATGAACGTGAGCGGATTGCTGCGGCTGGCGGTGGGAAGATGTCGTATATATCTCAGCGACTGACCCGGTTGAGCCAAGCCCGGGAGAACCGCATGCGCCGCCAGACAAGGGTCATCGCTGGAGCATTCGCGCTGAGCGTGTTGCTCTCGTTTGCGCTTCACACGAGCGCAGCCGGGCAGGGGAGCGAGCCGCAACGAACCGCCATCGCGACGTTCGCCGGCGGCTGTTTCTGGTGCGTGGAAGCCGATTTCGACAAGGTGGACGGCGTGATCAGCACGACCTCCGGCTATATCGGCGGCCGCACCGCCAATCCGACCTACGAGCAGGTTTCGCACGGCGGCACCGGCCATGCCGAGGCGGTGGAGATCGTGTATGATCCGGCCAAGGTGAGCTACCAGAAACTGCTCGACGTGTTTTGGCACAACATCGATCCGCTGGCGAAGGATCGGCAGTTTTGCGACCACGGCGACCAGTACCGCAGCGCGATCTTCTATCACGGCGAGGAGCAGCGTTCGCTGGCGCAGGCCTCGAAGGCGGCGGTCGAGAAGCGCTTCAAGCAGCCGGTTGCGACGGACATCGTGCCGGCCGGACAGTTCTACAAAGCCGAAGAGTATCACCAGGATTACTACATGAAGAATCCAATCCGTTACAAATTCTATCGCTTCAACTGCGGACGCGATGCCCGGCTCGAGGAGCTGTGGGGCAAGAAGGATTAGCCATGCTCGATCGTCGTCTTTTGCTGGCGGGTGCGGGAGGGCTTGCGCTACTCGCGGGCTGGCGCTGGATGCAGAGCACAGGTGTCGAGGCCTCCGGCACGTTCGAAATCCAGAAGAGCGACAGCGAGTGGCGGGCGATCTTGAGCAAGGCGCAATACGAGGTGCTGCGGTTGCACCGGACAGAGACGCCGGGCTCGAGCCCGCTCAATGACGAGAAACGCAAGGGCACGTTCGCCTGCGCCGGTTGCGACCTTCCGGTGTTCTCGTCGGACACCAAATACGATAGCCAGACCGGGTGGCCGAGCTTTTATCGACCGCTGCCGAACGCGATCGGCACGGCGCCCGACCACCAGTTGCTGCTGTCGCGCACCGAGGTGCACTGCCGGCGCTGTGGCGGACATCTGGGCCACGTCTTCGAGGACGGGCCGCCGCCGACGGGTCTGCGCTACTGCATCAACGGGGTCGCGTTGAAATTCATTCCCGACGCGCCGGCGTGAGCGGCTCGAGCGCGACGATTTCGCGCGAGATGCGCGTCGACGCATCCACGAGCCGCGCCTCCATCTCCTTGTGCTCAACTCGCAGCAATCCGGAAGGGAACTGATCATGATCCGCGCGATGATGTGGCGCGTGCTGGCGCTTGCGCTCGTTGCCGCCAGCGCCCTGCCCGTGCATGCGACCGACGTGTACCAGGTTTCCACGATCTCCAGTCTGCTGGCCGGCGGCTACGACGGCGATACGACCGTCGGCGAGCTGCTCCGGCACGGCGGCTTCGGGCTGGGGACCTTCAACGGGGTCGATGGGGAGATGATGGTGCTCGACGGGGAGGTCTATCGCGGCACGGTGGACGGACGGGCGCATGTGGTCGGCGCCTCGGAGCTGACCCCATTTGCAGTGGTGGTCGCGTTGCGTCCTCAAGGATCCACGCCGGTCGCGCCCGGACATTCGCTCGAGCAGCTGGAGGCGATGCTCGATGCGCTGCCCTATAGCGCCTCGCGCGTGCTCGCCGCGCGCGTGGATGGGCGGTTCCGCGCCATCGCGATCCGCAGCGAGCCCAAGCAGCAGCCTCCCTATCGGCCATTGGCGGAGGTGATCAAAACGCAGCAGGTCGTCCATACGCTGGATGACGTCGACGGCAGCCTGATTGGTTTCCGTTTCCCGGCCGCTGCAAGCTCCGTCAACGTGCCGGGCTGGCACTTCCACTTTCTCTCTGCCGATAGGACGCGCGGGGGCCACGTGCTCGGCCTGACTACGGGCGCCGGCACGGCCTTCCTTGAGGAGTTCTCCGACCTGCGCATCCGGTTCCCGGCGCGGGCGCCCGCAGCGAGCGCGGGCGCGGACGCCATCAGGGAGGTCGAACGCGCGCGCTAGACGGCGGCGCGGCCCCCACATCGGACAGCGCCGCCCCGGCGGCCGCCCCTCTTTTTGCGTCGCACCGAAATTTGGGGTCCGCCGCAATTCCGTTATTGTCCGCCATCGCGCGGCTCGATATAAGCTCGCCCCGCGAGCAGGGGGTTCGCTTTTCGCACGGGGTTGCAATGTCTCCGCAAAAAAACGGCGGCGCGGTACTGGACAAGACCAAGGCCTATCGACCTACCGACAAAGAGCCTTTCATGAACGAGCGTCAGCGGGAGTATTTCCGCCAGAAGCTCCTCGCCTGGAAGGAGGAAATCCTCAAGGAGGCCAAAGAGACACTCGCCCATCTCCAGGCCGAAAACGAAAACCATCCCGATCTTGCCGACCGCGCGTCCTCGGAAACCGACCGCGCGATCGAACTGCGGGCGCGCGACCGGCAGCGCAAGCTGATCGCCAAGATCGACGCCGCGCTCGCGCGTCTCGAGGACGGCACCTACGGGTATTGCGAGGAGACCGGCGAGCCGATCTCGATCAAGCGGCTCGAGGCGCGCCCCATCGCCACGCTCTCGGTCGAGGCGCAGGAGCGGCACGAGCGGCGTGAGCGTATCTATCGCGACGAGTGACCGTTAGCGGCATCGGCGGCTTCGCCGTTGGCCAACGCCAAGGCGCACGGCAGCTGTCCCGCCCGCGGTCGAATCCGCGAGCATTGGCGGCGGCTCGCGACACCTATGTTGGTCGGGGCCGATTAAGGCTTGGGCGGCTGACGGTTCAACAGACTCTGCATCTCCTGCTCGAGGCTGTCGTAGAACGATTTCTGCTGCGCCGGCTTGGCGTCGTTGCGCGAACTGCCCGGCGTGGACTCCGCGGGCGCTGCCCCTTCGTCCGTGACCGGCGTTGCCGGCTCGCTCGTTGGCTTGGCCGGAATCGGGGCGCGCGCCTCATCCGTCTTGAACGGGCGCAGTAGCGGCGGGTTTGGCCGAGGGGACAACTTCGGTGCGAACGCCCCGCCCTGGGGCTCTGGTGCTTTGCCGCCAGCGGGAGCGCGCGCCTCGTCGCTCTTGCCGGGACGGCGCAACGCAGCCTCGAGTCGCTGCGCCATTTCAGAGAGGTTCGGATCGGCGGACGGCTTGATGTCCGCGGCGCTGCCGGCCGGCGGCGGCGCCGGTTGCAGTCGCGGCGCGCGCCGTTGCTCGGCCGATTCGGGAACGGGAGGCACGCGCGACAACTCCTCCGCCAGGTCAGCCAGCGGGTCGCCGGTGCGCGGCTTGCGCTCGCGCGAGGCAGGCGCGGGGGCGGCCGGCGCTTGCTGCTCTGCCGGCCGCTCTTCCCCCGGCCAAAACATCGGTTCTTCGGCGGCCATGGGCGGGCGTGGCCGCGGTTCGGGGCGCAGCGGGGGTTCGGCCCGCGGTTGCGGCTCGAGCTTGGGCGACGGCTCCGGCTGCAGCGGCCACATGCCATCCTCGCCAAGCGGGATCGCCCGCGGCAACGTATCGGCGGCCGGCGGCCGCGCAGGAATTGCCGCCGTTGCCGCGCGCACGATGTTCTGTTCGACCACCACGTCGCTCGGACCGCCGATGATAAGCAGATGCTCCACATTGTCGCGGCGGATGAGAACGAGCCGGCGCCGGCCGTCGACACTTGCCTGGTCGATCACGGCGAGCCGCGGCTGGCGTCCGCGCGCGGCGCCGCTGCCCAGCCGCCCGCCGCCGAACCGGCGCAGCAGCCAGAACGCGAGCGCGAGCAGGCCGAGCACCACGATCACGAACAAGAAGACCTTGAGGCCGGCCTGTCCTTCGCCGAATAAGCTGTCCATCACTCCTCCCCATCGGTCAGGGGTGCGGCGGATCGATCGGGATTCCCCGAATGGTTAATGCCGCCTGGATTACGCGCTGCCGTCAATACTAACAGGAAATTAAGAAAGATAGGCCCGGCGCGTCTCAAGCCCCTATCCCAAAGCTTTCGCGCGGTAAACCTGGTTCGTGGGCGACCGTACCCGCCGGCAACGGGCCATTAATCCGACCAAGGGCAAAGTTTGCCTGCCGAAGTTCCATGCCACCTTGATGCGGATCGATGCCGCACCAAGTCCGAACTCGAGCCGCATGGACGGGGCAGGCGGCGGCTCCCGCAAAGTCTACATGGGCGACACCCTTGCGTGGACTCAACGGCTGGGGCACTCAAGACGAGGCGAATGGCGCCGATTCCACGCCGATCATGACGCAGCCGCAACTGTCCGCAGATAAGGCTCGCACGCCGATCGAGCGCGTCCGGGCGAGCCGCGGCACCGGCAGTATCGCTCTCGTGTTGCTCTTGGCACTCGTGCTGGTCGCAGCAGCGGGCGCTGTCCTGATCGCACGCGCCAAGGCCGAACCCTACGTCATTGCACTCGTCGCCGTACTGGCCACGCTCGGCGTCGTCCTGCTATTTGCACTCGCGGCCGGAATCCTGCGCGTCTCGGGCCGGGCAGCCAGGCGTCCGCTGCTCGCGGCAGTCGTCGACCATGCCAGCGAGGGCATCCTGGTAACCGACGCGGATGGCCGCGTGGTCTACGCCAACGCGGCATATCTCGAACTCATCGAGGCGTCCGGCCCGCGCGACGTGCGGCCGGTCGAGCGCGTCTTCATGGGCGATGCCGCGGTTTCGGAGGCCGCGTACCGCCTGCTCAGGGCGGCGCGCGAAGGGCGGCGCGCCCAGGAGGAGGTGCGCGTGAGCGCGCGCAAGGGCGAGAGCGGCCGATGGCTGCGCATCCGCGTGCGCCCGCTCGGCGAAGGCAAGCGGGAATCGCGCATGACGGTGTGGTCGCTGGCCGACGTGACGCGCGATCTCGAGCGGCACGAGAACGTGTTTCAGGAGCTGCAGCACGCCATCGACTACCTCGACCATGCGCCGGCCGGGTTCTTCTCCGCCGAGGCCAACGGCAATGTCGTCTACCTCAACGCCACGCTCGCCAATTGGCTCGATTACGATCTCACGCAAGTCGGCACCGGCGGCCTCAAGCTCGATCAGATCGTGGCAGGCGAGGGCGCGGCGCTGCTCACGACCCTGGCGGCGGTGCCCGGCGACGTGAAGACGGAGATTCTCGACATCGACCTCAAGACGCGCACCGGCCGCACGGTTCCGGCGCGCCTCTTCCACAAGGTCGCCTTCGGCCCCGACGGCGCGCCCGGCGCTTCCCGCACGCTCGTCCTCAATCGCGCCCGCGACGGCTCGATCGACCCGCAGCGCGCCGCCGAGGTGCGGTTCATGCGCTTTTTCCAGAACACCCCGATGGCCATCGCCACCGTCGACAAGCAGGGACGGATCGCGGATTCCAACGCGAGATTTGCACGCCTGTTTCACCCTGTCTTCAAGGGCGAAGGCGATCGCTCGATCCTGGCCGTCGTCGGCGAGCGCGACCGAGGGGCGCTCGAAGCCGCTATCCGCAAGGCCGCGGAAGGGCAGGGCGAGATCGACCCGGTCGACGCCGCGCTCGCCGGCCCGGGCGAGCGCTATGCGAGCTTCTTCGTCACCGCCGTCGAGGGCGAGAAGGAGCGGGACCGGGAAGCCGCGATCGTCTACGCACTCGAGACCACGCAGCAGCGCACGCTCGAGAACGAGGTGAATCAGCAGCAGAAGATGGAGACCATCGGCCGGCTTGCCGGCAATGTCGCGCACGATTTCAACAATCTGCTCGGCGCCATTATGATGGCGACCGATTTCCTCTTGAATGCGCACCGGCCGACCGATCCGTCGTTCCAGGACATCATGCAGATCAAGCAGAACGCCAACCGGGCCGCGAGCCTGGTGCGTCAGCTGCTGGCGTTCTCGCGCAAGCAGACGATGCGGCTGCAGGTGCTCGATCTCGGCGAGGCGCTCTCGGACTTGACCGTCCTGCTGCGTCGGCTGATCGGTGAGAACGTGACGCTCGAGGTGCCGCAGGTGCGCGATCTCTGGCCGGTGAAGGCCGACATCCACCAGTTCGAGCACGTGATCATGAATCTCGCGGTCAATGCGCGCGACGCCATGCCCCTTGGCGGCAAACTCACGCTGCGCACGTCCAATGTCAGCGTCGGCGAGGGCGCACCGCACCGGCACAAGGACATGCCGGCCGGCGACTACGTGATGGTCGAGGTCGAGGACACCGGCAGCGGCATTGCGCCGGAGATCATCGATAAGATCTTCGATCCCTTCTACACGACCAAGGACGTGGGCAAGGGCACGGGGCTCGGCCTTTCGACCGTGTACGGCATTGTCAAGCAGACCGGCGGCTTCATCTACGTCGAATCGGAGGTCGCCAAGGGCACGATCTTCCGCATATTTCTGCCGCGTTACGTTCTGGCGGCCGACGAGATCGAGGTGCCGCAATTGCCCGAGACCACGGCGCCCGAAATCGCCGGCGGCGAGATGCGCGAGGCTCCCGCCGATCTCACCGGCCGCGGCACCATTCTTTTGGTCGAAGACGAGGAGGGGCTGCGCGCGCTCAACGCGCGCGGGCTGCAGTCGCGCGGCTACACCGTGATCCAGGCCGGCAACGGCGTCGAGGCGCTGCACGAGATGGAAAGGCGGGGCGGCGAGGTGGACGTCGTCGTGTCGGACGTGGTCATGCCGGAAATGGACGGGCCCACCCTGCTCAAGGAGCTCAAGAAGCGCAAGCCGGACATCAAGATTGTTTTCGTGTCGGGCTATGCCGAGGACGCCTTCGACAAGAGTCTCCCCGACCAGACGCAGTTCAATTTCCTAGCCAAGCCATTCACGCTCAAGCAGCTGGTCAAGGTGGTGAAGGAAACCATGGCGGGGTGAGCGAGCGTGTCCGGGCGCAGCGCAGCATGAGCCATTAGCGCGTTTACGCGCGTCTTCGACGCGTTATGGCGAATGGTGCGCTGCAGACCCCGATCTCGGGTTTATCCGAGATCGGCGCTCAAATGCGCGCAAGTCGGGTGAACCCGACTTGCGTGGATCGCTCTGGTCCGTGGCGGTCCCGGATCAGCGGCGCACCGCTCCACTTCGTTTCGCGCTGCGCCGCGTCCGGGACACGAACACCGGTTCCGCCGCCCGCGTTCGCCGGCTACGATGCGCGCATGAGCGAGCCAGAGCAGCCGAACCAAGAGAAATACGTAGAGACCGCGCGTGAGCGCCGGATCGGCAACGCGCTCCTATTGTTCTTTCTCATTCTCATCGTGGGCGGGGGCATTTGGCTCGCCAACGCCATGTTCGAGCAGCGTCGGCTCGATGATTGCGTAGCGCAGGGGCGGGCCAACTGCGCGCCGCCGATCGAGGCGCCATCGCGATAGCGCCGCTTTTTGCCAAACGTCGGGAACTTTCGTGCGCGCTGCAGATTTTGGTCTGCGCAGGACACTTCGACGTCTTCAGAGGAGCGCCGTTCCCAGGAGGACTCCATGCCGGCGAGATCGAAGAAACAGCAGATGGCCGCGGGCGCGGCGCTGGCCGCCAAGCGCGGCGAGCGCTCGAAAGCAAGCCTCAAGGGCGCCTCCCGCCAGATGGTGGAGAGCATGAGCGAGCGGCAATTGCGCGACTTCGCCCGCACCAAGCGAAAGGGCCTGCCGCGCAAGCGGCGGAGGTGAGCGCAGGACGCGGCGGAGCCCGTGCGCGGCTTACGCCGCCCGCTCCGCGCTCGTGCGCGTCACCTTCAGCTCGCTCTCGACCGGTA
>CBFGVM010000116.1:0-10861 GCA_965652015.1 uncultured Alphaproteobacteria bacterium | reverse complement strand
CGAACGTCAGCTGTCGGCGGCTCTTGCGCTCGACGAGTTCCGTGCCGCGGAGTTCGTAGCCGGCGGCTGCCAACAGCTCGAGCGCGCGTTTGAGCGTTGCGCGGTCGCGGCCGGAGCCGTCGCTGACCGGCGGCGACCATGTGCCATCGAGCACGTCGGCGCGAACCGCATCGGCATAGGGCGCGAGCAGCGCTCTCTCCCGCTCATCGGCCGGCCGCCCGTGCGAGGACAGTTCGGAGTCGTCGAAAAAGCTCGCGCTGCGCCGATAGAGATCGAAGAAATACCCGTGATTGATCCACTCGAAGTCGAACAACAACGAGATCGCCTCGCGCACGCGGATATCGGAGAAGACCGCACGCCGGGTATTGAACACGTAATAGCTGCTCGCCTTCGGCACTCCGGTGGGCAGCGCCTCCTTGACTACGCGGCCCTCGCGTACGGCGGCAAAATCGTAAGCGGTCTGCCAACGTCCCGGATCGTGCTCGTTGCGCATGTCGTAGAGACCGCGCTTGAACGCCTCCAGATGCGAATTGGCCTCGCGGTAGTAGTCGAAGCGAACCTCGTCGAAGTTCCATAGGCCGCGGTTGATGGAAAGGTCGCGGCCCCAGTAATTGGGATTGCGTTTGAAAGTGAGGCTCTTGCCGGGATCGACCTCGCTGACGATGTAGGGGCCAGTTCCGAGCGGCGCCTGAAACGACGTCTCCTCGAACAGCTCGGGTTTGACCGCGTGTTTTGCCAGCACCGGCATCAATCCAAGGATCAGCGCAAGCTCGCGGTCGTTGCTGCCGGAGAGGTCGAAACGCACAGCCTGCTCGCCGAGCGCTTCGGCCTTGGCGACTTTGGCGTAGTAGGTGCGATGGTTCGGCCGACCCTTGTCGCGCAGCAGTTGCCACGAGAAAATCACGTCCTCGGGGGTGACAGGTTTGCCGTCGGAAAATTTTGCAGCCGGGTCGAGATGGAAGGTGACGTAGCTGCGCTGCGCGTCGGTCTCGACCTTGCGCGCGATCAACCCGTAAAGGGTGAACGGCTCGTCATAGCCGCGCGCCATGAGGCTTTCGACCACGTAGCCGCGGATCGATGGCGGGGCGATTCCTTTGACGATTAAGGGGTTGAGGCTGTCGAAGGTGCCGAGCACGCCCTGGACGAGGCGGCCGCCCTTGGGCGCGTTGGGATTGGCGTAGGGCACGCGGCTGAAGCCCTCGGGCCACGCTGGCGCGCCGTGCATGGCAATGGCGTGCTGGGCCTCGTCGCCAAGCGCCTTGGTCGGCATGGCCCAACCGCTGCAAATCGCAAGACCAAGCAACGCCCGGCAGGCAGCCTGGCGTTGCGGGCAGCGCGGGCGGATGATGCGCAGGAAAAAGCTCACGGGCGTAATGCGAGGCTTCGGAAAAGATTTCCACGGAACGGGCCAGCCGGGCTGCTCGGCTGGGAATTCGAGGCCGTTGGGTGCGTTATGACGACATTTCGTACTATAAGGCGGCGACGTTATGGCTTGGCGGACGGATGGAAACGGGCTTGATCAGCGGCACGGTCACGCTCCTGCCGCATTTGGTGCCGACACAGCCCAAATGCGGGGCAACCGTTCCGGCGTGGGGCGCTGGGAGAACGGTCAGGAAGAGGATCTGTCGATGGGTCATCGGTTGATGTTTGCGCCGGCTCGGCCGGCCGCATGCGCCTTTGCCGTGACGGCGGCAACGACCATGCTCACCGCATTGCTCGGCTCTGCGGCTTTCGCTCAAGCTCCACCGGCAAGTCCGCCGCCGGCGGCACCCGCTGCACCCAAAGCCGCTCCCAAGGCGGCGCCACCGAAGGCGGCACCCGCTGCTCCGCAAGCGCAGCCGCAAGCACCGCAAGCACAGCAGCCGCAGGCTCAGGCTGAGCAGCCGCAGCTCATCTTTTCACCGTGGACCAAGTTCTGCTTGAAAGGCCAGGAGGCCAACGCCAAGCAGGTCTGCTTTACCGGCAAGGACGGCCGCGTCGAATCGGGCATGCCCGTGGTCGCTGCGGTGCTGATCGAGCCGGAAAACGATCCGAAAAAAGTGCTCCGCGTCACATTGCCTCTGGGCATGTCGATCCAGCCGGGGACGCGCGTGATCGTGGATAGCGGGCAGCCCATGACCGGGCCCTACGTCATCTGTTTCAACAATGGCTGCATGGCCGACTATGAAGCGAGCGGCGAGCTCATCGGCAAGCTGAAGAAGGGGCAGGGGCTCGTGATCCAGGGCATCAACGGTGCCGGCCAACCCATCAGTCTCGTGCTCCCGCTCCAGGATTTCGCCAAAGCCTATGACGGCCCGCCGACCGATCCAAAGAAGTTCGAGGAGCAGCAGAAGCAGTTGCAAGACGAGCTGCAGAAACGGGCCGAAGAGGCGCGCAAGAAGCTCGAGGGTCAGCAGCCGGGCCCGCAGTCGTCAGCCCCAGCCGCGCCAACCCGATAGCGGCTGACATCAGATTTGAAGACAAAGAGGCGCGTCTTGGACGCGCCTCTTTTTTTGTGACAAGCGAGTTCGTCTGCGCTCAGTTGAGCAATGAATTCCGTGGCCGGTAGCCGCCTGTCTCGTCCTGCTCGAAGATCTTGGCGACGTCGGGATGGCGGACCGGCGTGCCGGACGTGTCGGGCAACAGATTCTGCTCGGAGACGTAGGCGATGTACTCGGTCTCCGCGTTCTCCGCGAACAGATGGTAGAACGGCTGATCCTTGCGTGGGCGCGCCTCGGCGGGGATCGACTGATACCATTCTTCGGTGTTGTTGAATTCCGGATCGATGTCGAACACCACGCCGCGAAACGGATAGAGGCGGTGGCGTACCACCTGACCGATCTTGAACTTGGCGCTGCGGGTCTTGCTCATGCTCGAACCGAGATAATGCGGGATTGCGAGCCGCGCCAGAGGCTCAAAGGCCGTAGCGTGCCGCTATGTCCGGGTCCTTGGCTGCGACCAGGCGGGCGAGGTCGAGGATTACTTTGGCCTGCTTCCACGTTGCATCGTCCTGCATCTTGTCGTCGATCATGACCGCGCCGGTGCCGTCGGGCATGGCATCGACGATTTTCTTGGCGAAAGCAACCTCTGCCGGATCGGGCGAGAACACCCGCTTGGCGATCGGCACTTGGTTCGGGTGCAGCGTCCAAGCGCCGACGCAGCCCATCAGGAAGGCGTTGCGGAACTGCGTCTCGCAGGCTTGTTCGTCGTTGAAGTCGCCGAACGGACCGTAGAACGGCTTGATGCCCGCCGCGGCGCACGCGTCGACCATCTTCGACAAGGTATAGTGCCACAGATCCTGCTGAAATGCCGCGCGCGGCCCCCCGTCGGCGGTGGCGTCGGCAAGGACCTTGTACTGCGGATGACCGCCGCCGACGCGCGTCGTCTTCATCGCCCGCGAGGCCGCAAGATCGGCCGGACCGAGGCTGATGCCGTGCATGCGCGGCGATGCGACGGCAATGTCGGCGACGTTGTCGACGCCTTCGGCGGTCTCCAAAATCGCGTGGATCATGATCGGCTTCTTGACCGAGTGCTTCGCTTCGAGTTGGGCGAGGAGTTGGTCGAGATAATGGACATCCCACGGTCCCTCGACCTTGGGCAACATCACGACGTCGAGCTTCTGTCCCACCGCGCCGACGATCTCGGTCACGTCGTCGAGCACCCAGGGGGAGTTGAGGGCGTTGATGCGCGTCCACAGGCCGGTTGCGCCGAACTCGTTCGCCTTGGCCATCGCGACGAATCCTGCCCGCGCCGCCTGCTTGGCATCGGCAGGGATTGCGTCCTCCAGATTGCCGAGCACCACGTCGACCTGTGCGATCAGCTCCGGCACCTTGGCACGCACTTTCTCGATGTGCGGAGGCACGAAATGGATCATGCGCTCAAGCTTGATCGGCAACTCGCGCAGCGGGGTCGGCGCCCCGATCGCCAGTGGCTTGAAGAAGTTGCGCGGGAGCTTCATGCGCCGACCTACAACGCTTCGCCGCGCATGAGGCGTGGCTGAGAGGCCCACGGCGTCACGCCTTCGCGCATGATGGCCCGACGCAGCAGGCCGACGCGCTCCATTAGAAAAAGGGCGGTTGCGCGCGCGCCCTGCAACGGCAGGAAATCCGAGAGCAGGCTGCGGTTGAGGAGATCGACCGCCAGCATCCGGCTGGTCGCATCGGCGCGGCGCCTGCGGTCGTAGCGGTCGGCTAAATCCCCGACGTCGTGCCCGTCCCGATGAGCGGCGACGACGAGTTCGGCGATGGTCGCAGCGTCGCGCAGCCCGAGATTGAGGCCTTGCGCGCCGATCGGCGCAACGACGTGCGCGGCTTCGCCGATGAGGGCGACGCGTTCCGCGCCAAATCGCGTCGCGGCCGCAACCGCCAGCGGGAAGGCGCCGCGACCTGCCTCGACTTCAATCTCACCCAGGATTGAGTGCGAGCGGCGCTCGATTTCGAGCGCCATCTCCGCGTTCGAGAGCGTGGAGAGGTGGCCGATCTCGACCGGATCGACGACCCAGACCAAGCTCGAACGCCGCTGCGGCAACGGCACCAGTGTGAACGGACCGGACGCGCCGTGAAATTCCGTTGACGTATCCTGGTGAGGTCGACGATGACCGAAGTTGCAGGTCAGCGCCGTCTGCGCGTAGGTTCGGCCGCGCATCTCGATGCCGGCGGCGGAGCGGCACAACGAGTGACGCCCGTCTGCGCCGATTGCCAAACGCCCCGATACAGTTGCGCCGCCGGTGCAGCGCACCGTCACGCGATCATCGGTGATCTCGACGGCGGTGGCTTGGTCGCTGATGTGGGCAAGGGCACCCAGCTCGGCTGCACGCGCCTCGAGAGCGGCAATGAGAAATCGATTCTCGATGTTGTAGCCAAAAGCATGCAGCCCGATCTCGCTCGCGGCAAAGCAAACCTCGGGTGCCCGTAACAGCCGCCTCGTATCGTCAATGATGCGCATCACGCGCAACGGCGCCGCATGCTCCTGGCAAAGGCGCCAAATGCCGAGCGTTTCGAGCGCCTTGACCGAACCGTGCAGCAAGGCGCTGGTGCGGAGGTCCGAGGCCGCGGGGTTGGCAACCAGCGCGGTTTCAATTCCGGCGCATGCCAGCGCGATCGCCGCGGTCAAGCCGGCTGGGCCGCCGCCGACAATCACCACCTCGGCCGTCAGACTGCTCATGTCGCAAGTTAGCTCGCGGATTCAGCGCCCACCGGGCCTATCCTCACGTTGAGATGGAGCGGGCTGACAATGCATACCAAGGCCCTATGATCACCCCATAAGTCAATCGGTCCCGCCGAGCTGCCGGCGGGTCGTGCTCCGCGCGTCAAGATCGGGGATTACATGTTCATCCGCGCCCGCGCCTTCGCGGTGCACATCTTCACCGCCGCAGGCGCGGCGCTTGCGCTCGCGGCGCTCCTCTATGCGGTGCGCGGCCAGTGGGCGGCCATGTTCCTGTGTCTGGGCATCGCCCTTATTGTGGACGGCGTCGACGGCACCATCGCTCGATGGCTCAAGGTTGCGGAGGTGCTTCCGCGCTGGTCCGGCGACGTGCTCGATTTCGTCGTCGATTTTGCCACCTATGTCTTGGTACCGGCCTATGCGATTGCCGCCGGCGGGCTCCTGCCAGAACCGCTTGCGCTGCCGGCAGGGATCGTAATCGTCGTCACGGGCGCGCTCTATTTCGCCGACCGCGAGATGAAAACCGCCGACAACTACTTTCGCGGATTTCCGGCGCTCTGGAACGTGGCCGCCTTCTATCTCTTCGTGCTCAAACCAGCGCCGTCACTCGCGGCCATTATCGTCGCTGCTCTCGCCGTATTGAGCTTTGCGCCGTTCAAGTTCCTCCATCCCCTGCGGGTCGCACGCCTGCGGGTGCTGAACATTATCGGGTTGATCTTGTGGTCCGTGCTCGCGCTGATCGCCGTCTTGGAGGACCTCGCTCCCGGACCTTGGGTCGCAGGCGGCTTGGTGGTGACTGCCTTATATTTTCTCGGTGTCGGGCTGGCCGAGAGGCGCTGAATGCACGCTTTATCGCTGCTTACGGACCCGCATGCGTGGGTCGCGCTTGTCACGCTCACCGCGCTCGAGATCGTGCTCGGCATCGACAATCTCGTCTTCATCTCCGTCCTCACCTCCCGCGTCTCCGAGGACAAGGCCCGCCGCGCACGCCTGATCGGGCTATCGCTGGCGTTCATCTTCCGCGTGATCATGCTCGTGGGCCTCGTGTGGCTCAAGGAGCTCACGGCACCGCTCTTCAGCATCTTCGGAATGGCCATATCGTGGCGCGACATCATTCTCATCGGCGGTGGCATGTTTTTGATCGCCAAGGCGACGCATGAAATTCACAGCGAAGTGGAGGCGTCCGACAGCTCGGCCGGGGCCGCTGCCGGTACCCAGGCATTCACCTGGATCGTGGTTCAGCTCGTAGTGATCGACCTTGTCTTCTCGCTCGATTCGATCCTCACCGCGATCGGCATGGCCGAAGATCTCGAGGTCATGATTGCCGCCGTGGTCATCGCCATGATCGTGATGTATGCGGCGGCAAACCCGGTCGGCGACTTCATCGCCGCGCATCCCACGACCAAGATGCTGGCGCTCGCCTTCCTGGTGCTGATCGGGGTTGCGCTGGTTGCCGACGGCTTCGAATTCCATATTCCGCGCGGCTACATCTATTTTGCCATGGCGTTTGCCGCCGCGGTGGAGGCCTGCAACGTCATGGCAAGGCGCACCCGGCAGCGGCGGCGGCGGCGCTGACGGCTTGATCGGCAGTCGCCGCTGAGAGACATTGACGCGCCGGTACGCGGCGCAAGTCGAGATAGGAGTGAGAGCGATGGTTGCAGCGGTGCGAGTGCATAAGACGGGCGGTCCGGAGGTGTTGACCTACGAAGACATTCCGCCGCCGACGCCGGGGCCCGGCCAAATCAAGATCAGGAACCACGCTTGCGGCATCAATTTCATCGACACCTATTTCCGCAGCGGCCTCTATCCCTCGCCGGTCGGGTTGCCGTTCGTCTCGGGGAACGAGGGGGCTGGCGAAGTCATCGCCGTCGGGCCCGGCGTTACGGACGTCAAGGTCGGCGACCGTGTCGGTTATGTCTCGGCCCTCGGCGCGTATGCGGCCGAGCGCGTGCTGCCGGCCGATCGGGCAGTGAAACTCCCGGACAAGATCAGCTACGAGCAGGCCGCCGGCATGATGCTCAAGGGCATGACCGTGCAATATCTGCTGCGACGGACCTATAAGGTGCAGAAGGGCGACAACGTGCTCATCCATGCTGCCGCCGGCGGCATCGGCCTCATCGCTTGCCAATGGGCGAACCATCTCGGGGCCAACGTGATCGGCACCGTCGGCTCGAAGGAGAAGGCCGAGCTCGCCAAGAAAAACGGGGCCCACCACACCATCCTGTACGGCGAGGAGGATTTCGCCGCCAAGGTGAAGGAGATCACCGGCGGAAAATTGTGCCAGGTGGTATATGACGGCGTCGGCAAGGCGACGTTCCCGGCTTCGCTCGATTGCATCAAGCCACTCGGCATGTTCGTGAGCTTCGGCTCGTCATCCGGACCGATCGACGCTTTCAACATCAACCTTCTGCAGACCAAAGGATCGCTGTTCGCCACACGACCGACGCTGAACACCTACGCGGCCAAACGCGAGGACTTGCTCGCGATCGCGAAAGACCTGTTCGATGTGGTGATGAGCGGCGCGGTCAAGATTCCGGTGAACCAGAAGTACCCGCTGAAAGACGCGCAGAAGGCGCACCGCGATCTTGAAAGCCGCAAGACCACGGGCGCTAGCATTCTGCTGCCGTAATCCACGCAAGCGCGTGACCCTGGCAGGGGCTCAGGTGATCAAACCGGCGATCTGCGCGAAGACCGCATGATCGCTCGCTCCCGGCGGCAGGCGCGGAAGCCCCACCACGTCGAGCGCGTCTACAAACTGCGCAATGGCAGCGACCGTGTCCTCCAGGGAAGCGGCGCTGCCTTCGCTTTCGCTGACCACGACGGCCGCGAGGTCGAGATTGCGTCGCGCCATGACTTCAAGCGCGGTCAACGTATGGCTGATGGTGCCCACGTAGCTGCCCGCCACCAGCAGGACCGGGATACGCAAGACCGACATCAAGTCCAGCACCGTGCGGCGGTCATCGAGCGGGACCATGATCCCGCCGACACCCTCGACTAAACATGTGCCGCGGTGGTTGGCCATTGCTTGGCGGCAAAACTCCACAAGGTCCTGGAATACGATCCCACGTCCCTCGCGCGTGCCCGCCATGTGCGGGGAAAGCGGCGCTTTGAAGCGCCAGGGCGAAATGCGCTCGACCTCGGCCAGTGCGATGGGATGGCCGAGCGCTGCCAGCAGAACGGCGGGATCGCTCTTCTCCCACGCGTCGGGATCGAAACCACTGACGACCGGCTTGACCGCGACGACCGCGCCGCCGCGGCCGCGGATATGCCGGATCAATCCTGCGGTGACGAACGTCTTGCCGATGTCGGTCCCGGTGGCCGTGATGAAAACGGCGCTCATTGCGCCTCGGTTGCGCTCGCCGGCGCGTGCGCGAGGATGCGCGCGCGCACGACCTCGGCCAGACGCGCGACGTCACGGTCGGGATGTTGCGCGGTAAACGTCAGCCGCAGGCGCGCCGTCCCCGCTGGTACTGTCGGAGGCCGGATCGCGACGACCAGAAAGCCCTCTTCTTCCAGCAGCCGCGATGCCTTCAGTGCCGCCTCAGCCTCGCCCAGTAGCACGGGGACGATGGGGCTCGCCGGCTGCGGCAACCCGGCGAGGCTGGCGAAGGCCTTGGCCTTTGCCAGGGGAAGGGCGGCATAGTCGGGCTCCCGTTCGATGACGTCGAGCGCGGCGATCGCAGCCGCGGTCATCGCCGGCGGAAGTCCCGTCGAATAGATCGCGGTGCGGGCCCGGTTGCGAATGAGATCCACGACCGCGGCGGAGGCGCAGAGATAACCGCCATAGGCACCGAGCCCCTTGGAGAGCGTACCCATCTGCAGCGGGATGTCCGCCTTGGGTAGCTGCACGAAATTCGAGCCGCGACCGCCGCCCACGACGCCGAGGCCGTGCGCGTCGTCGGACATGAGCCACGCATCGTGCCGCTGCGCCAGCTCTGCCAGCGCATGCAAGGGCGCGATGTCGCCGTCCATCGAGAAAACGCCATCGGTCGCGATCAGCGCGCGTCGATGACGCTGGCGCAGTTCTGTGATCAGCGCGTCCGCGTGCGCGACGTCGGCGTGACGATACGGGACCACCGCCGCGCGCGCGAGGCGAGCGCCGGCCCATAGACAGGCATGGGCGAGTTCGTCGATCAGAACAAGATCGCCGGGGCCGATCAGCGCGGGGATGATGCCGAGATTGGCGAGATAGCCGGAGCCGAAAACGCAGGCGGCCTCGGTCTCCTTGAGGCGGGCGAGCCGCGCTTCCAACTCGCCCAGCAGCGGGTGATTGCCGCTCACCAAGCGGGAGGCGCCGGCGCCCACGCCATAGCTGCGCAGCGCTGCAATAGCCGCCTCCTTGACCGCGGGGTGATGGGTCAGGTTGAGGTAATCGTTGCAACAGAAAGAGAGCAGGCGGCGACCGTTGCGCAGCACCCAAATTCCCGTCAGGCGGGTGGTGTCGACGAGCGCGCGGCGTAGACTGCTGCGCTCGAGTTGGGCGAGCTTGGCGATCGCGAATTCATCGAGTGACTGCATCGTCGACCTCAACCGGTCATGCCGGTCAAGCTTTGCATTGAAAGGGCTGAATGTCGCGAAAAAAGGGAGTTCCTCCTGCATGGTATGAGGCGGGCCTCGCCCATGTTTGGCTGCCCTATGCGCAGATGAAGACGGCGCGTGCGCCGCTGCCCGTGGCCCGCACCTATGGCAGTCGCATCGTGCTCGCCGATGGACGCGAGCTCATCGATGGCATCGCCTCGTGGTGGACCGCCTGCCACGGCTATAACCATCCCCACATCCGCCAAGCGGTCGAGCGCCAGCTCGCGTTGATGCCGCATGTAATGTTCGGCGGGCTTGCTCACGAGCAGGCGCTCAAGCTCGCGCGCCGCCTTGTGATGCCGGGTGATCTGAATCGCGTCTTCTTCTCCGAGTCGGGCTCGGTCGCGGTCGAGATCGCCATGAAGATGGCGCTGCAGTTCTGGCTGAACCGCGGCATGCGCAAGCGAAGCAAATTCGTTGCTTTCAAGGGCGGCTATCACGGCGATACGACCGGGGCGATGGCGGTCTGCGATCCCGATGCCGGCATGCATGCTCGCTTCCGCGGCGTGTTGCCTGAGCATTGTGTCGTCGAGTTGCCGGAGAACGAGGAGAGCGCCGCGAATTTTGCGCGCTGCCTCGAGCGCCACGCCGAGGAACTCGCAGGCATCATCGTCGAGCCGCTGGTGCAAGGCGCGGGCGGCATGCGGTTCCACTCACCTTCGGTCTTGCAGCGCCTGCGCGATGCCGCGAACCGCTATGAGCTTCTTTTGATTTTCGATGAAATCTTCACCGGCTTCGGCCGCACCGGTAGCCTGTTCGCCTGCGAGGCGGCCGCTGTCGTGCCGGACATTATCACTCTGTCGAAAGCATTGACCGCGGGCACGTTGCCGCTCGCCGTTACCGTTGCACGCGCCAAGGTATTCGACGCGTTCTGGTCGGACGAGCCCGGCGACGCGCTGCCGCACGGGCCGACCTTCATGGCCAATGCGCTCGCCTGCGCCGCCGCCAACGCCTCGCTCGATTTGTTCGAGCGAGAACCGCGCCTGCGGCAAGTTGCGGATATTGCAACGGCGCTCGAGCAGGGCCTGGCCCCATGCCGCGGCGTTCCCGGCGTTAAGGACGTGCGGGTGAAGGGCGCAATCGGCGTGGTCGAGCTTGACCGCATCGACGATCTCGAGGACTTGCGCGCGCGTTTCGTGGA
>CBFGVM010000115.1:0-10940 GCA_965652015.1 uncultured Alphaproteobacteria bacterium | reverse complement strand
CCTGCCATTGCGAGGCGAAACGCCACGTCGAAGGGGCTTTTTGCAGTTACGGCGATCCACTAAGATCGCCGCTCACTTCCGAGGGGCGCTCTCTGGAGAAACGACATGAAGAAGATGCTGTTGGGAACAGTCGCATTCACCGCACTCGCCGGTGCGCCTGCCATGGCGCAACAAACGATAAAAATCGGCTTTATCAGCACCTTTAGCGGGCCGGTGGCCGCGATCGGCGCGGACATGCGTAATGCCTTTGAGCTGGCGTTGGACCATCACGGCCGTAAGCTCGGCGGCCTGCCCGTCGAGGTCATCTACGAGGACGATCAGACCAAGCCCGAGGTCGGCGTGCAGAAGACCCAGAAGCTGATCGAATCCGACAAGGTGGATTTCGTCGTCGGCTACATCTGGTCGAACGTGCTCCTCGCCTCGCTCAAGCCGCTCATCGACTCCAAGACATTTACGATCGTTACCAACGCCGGCGCCTCGCAGCTCGCAGGCGAGCTTTGCTCGCCGTACGTGTTCTCGACCTCCTGGAACAACGACCAGACGCCGCAAGCGGTCGGGCTCTACATGAACCAGAAGGGCGTGAAGAGCGCGTTCCTGATCGGCCCCAACTACGCCGCCGGCAAGGACATGCTCGAGGGCGTCGCTGCGACCTTCAAAGGAGAAATCATCGGCCGGGAGTTGACGCGCTGGCCTGATCAACTCGACTTCTCCGCCGAGTTATCGAAGGCGCGCGCGGCAAAACCGGACGCCATCTTCGCATTTTATCCCGGCGGCCCGGGCATCCAGTTCATCACGCAATACGCGCAATCGGGCCTCAAGGGCCAGATTCCGCTCTACACCGCCTTCACGATCGATGCGCTGTCGCTCCCGCGCCTCAAGGAGATCGCTCTCGGAATTCCTGGCGCACAGCACTGGGTGCGAGATCTGCCCAATGAGGCCAACAAGCGCTTCGTCGAAGATTATCGAGCTCGGTACAAGAGCGATCCGGCGTTCTACGGCGCCCAGACCTATGACGCCGTGCCCCTGCTCGATGGCGTCGTGAAAGCCGTCAACGGCGATCTCAGCAAGAAGGACGAAATGCGTCGCGCGGCGGAGAAGGCGAATTTCAAGTCGGCGCGCGGAAACTTCAAGTTCGGACCCAATCACATCCCGATCCAGAACTTCTATCTTCAAGAAGCGGTGAAGGACGGCGACGAATACCGTCTGAAGACCGTGGCGACGATTGTGGAGAACGATCAGGACAAGCACTGGCAGAAGTGCAAAATGCCGAACTGACCGTCGGTCAGCGCAAGCTGCGAGACGGCAGAAGCGCGTGCTTCTGCCGTCTTGTTTTGTGGGAGCCGTCATGGCCTGATTCGAAAAGGCGCGGGGCAAGGCCCGCCAGCAGCCGACCGAGTCAATCGCCGGAATTCGTGGGGGCGGCCCAACAATGTTGTATGTGATCGAACAGTGCCTCAATGGGATTCAGTTGGGCATGCTGCTATTCCTGCTCGCAGCCGGCCTGACCCTGATCTTTGGCATTATGGATTTGGTCAATCTGGCGCACGGCTCGCTGTACATGCTCGGCGCCTATTTCGCCGCGACATTTGCCGCGCTCACCGACAGCTTCCTGGCCGGCCTCGGACTGGCGTTGCTCGCGACGCTGGTGGCCGGAATGGCGCTTGAGGTGATTGCGATCCGGCCGCTCTACGGACGCGATCACCTCGATCATGTGCTCGGCACCTTCGGCCTGTTGCTGTTCTTCAATGAGTTGGTGCGGCTGATCTGGGGACCGGCCGGGCTGACGCTGTCGCTGCCACGGGAGATGCTCAGCGCGGTTCAGGTCCTGCCGGGCGTGTATTACCCGATCTACCGGCTCGTCATAATCCTGGCGACGCTGGCGGTTGGGCTCCTGCTTTACGTGCTGGTGATGCGCACGCGCATCGGCATGCTGATCCGCGCCGGCGCATCCAATCGCGAGATGGTCGGTGCGCTCGGCGTCAATATCAAGCTCCTCTATACCCTGGTGTTCGGGCTCGGTGCCGGCCTTGCCGGATTTGCCGGAATGATGCAGGCGCCGCTCTCTTTCGTGCAGATCGGGATGGGCGAGAACATCCTGATCCTGGCCTTCGTCGTCATTATCATCGGCGGCATTGGCTCGATCCGCGGTGCTTTCGTTGCCGCCATCGTTGTCGGAATCATCGACACGATAGGCCGCGCATTTCTGCCGGATCTCATACGGCAGTTCGTGAGCTACAGCGCCGGCTCGAGCGCGGGGCCCGCGCTCTCCTCGATGCTGATCTACACGCTCATGGCGGCGGTGCTGGTCTTCCGACCGGAAGGTCTGTTTCCGGCGACTCAGCGATGAGCGCGCGGCTGACCCCGCGCAACGCCTTCGTCGTAGCTGTGATCGCGATTCTCGCGCTCGTACCCGTCTACTCCGGGGTTACCGGCAACACGTTCATCATGTCGCTGTTCACGCGCATCGTCATTCTGGCGATCGCGGCGGTGAGCTTGAACCTGATCATGGGCTTCGGCGGCATGGTGAGCTTTGGTCATGCCGTCTATCTCGGAATCGGGGGCTATGCGGTGGGCATTCTCGCCAAGGAAGGGGTCAATTCCGGCCTGTTGCAGTGGCCGCTGGCGGTGGTGGCTTCGGCGCTGTTCGCACTCACGGTCGGCGCGCTTTCGCTCCGCACGCGCGGCGTCTATTTCATCATGATCACGCTCGCGTTCGCGCAAATGATCTACTACGTCGCCATCGGGCTCGATCGATACGGCGGCGATGACGGCATGACTATCTACAAGCGTAGCCAGTTCGGGACGGTCATCGATCTCTCGAACAAGACAACCTTTTATTATCTCTGTCTCGCGCTGCTGCTGGCGACGATCTACTTGGTCTGGCGGCTTGTCCATTCGCGGTTCGGCATGGTGATCCAGGGGGCTCGCTCGAACGAGCGGCGTATGCGGGCGATCGGGTTTCCCACCTATCACTACAAACTGGTCTGTTTCGTATTCGCGGGCATGCTGTGCGGGCTCGCCGGCGTATTGCTCGCGAACCATACCGATTTCATCAGCCCGGCACTTATGCACTGGACCCGCTCGGGCGACCTCATCGTCATGGCGGTGCTTGGTGGCATGGGTACGGTGTTCGGGCCGGTGATCGGGGCGGTGGCGCTTCTGGTCCTGGAGGAAACGCTCTCGGGCATCACCGAATATTGGCAGATCATCCTCGGACCCCTGTTCCTACTGGTGGTGCTGTTCGCGCGCGGCGGCATCGATGGTCTGCTCACCGGGATGCGCCATGGCTGACGCGCTGTTGGAAGTCGACGGTGTGAGCAAGCGTTTCGGGGGGGTGATTGCGTCCGATGCGATTTCGCTTGCCATCCCGCAGGGCGAGCTGCACGCGATCATCGGACCCAACGGTGCCGGCAAGACCACCCTGATCGGGCAGCTCGCGGGCGAAATCGTCCCGGATGCCGGACGCATCCGTTTTGAAGGCCGCGACATCACGGCCTTGCCGATCTTTCGCCGCAGCCAGCTCGGCCTTGCCCGCTCGTTCCAGGTGACCTCTTTGTTCGTCGATTTTACCGCGCTCGACAACGTCGCCCTCGCGGTACAAGCCCATGCCGGGCACTCCTTTCGCTTCTGGCGCGCTGCACGCAGTGAGCCGGAGCTGCGCACGCCCGCGCGCGCGGCGCTGGCGCGTGTCGGACTTGCCGGGCGCGGCGACGTCATCGTCTCCAATCTCAGCCATGGCGAGCATCGCCAGCTCGAGATCGCGATGGCGCTTGCCACGACCCCGCGCATGCTCTTGCTCGACGAGCCCATGGCCGGGATGGGGCCGGAGGAGAGCGCGCGCATGGTCAAGACTTTGCGCGAGCTCAAGCGCGAGCTGACCATCCTGTTGATCGAGCACGACATGGAAGCGGTATTCGCCCTGGCCGACCGGATCACCGTCCTGGTCTATGGCCGGATCATCGCGTCCGGTCCGCCCGAGGCGATCAGGGCCAACGCCGAGGTGCGACAGGCCTATCTCGGCGAGCAAGAAGCGCCTCATGCCTAGTCCGTCGCTGCTCGAAGTCTCGAACATCGAGACCTGCTATGGCCTCAGCCAAGTGCTGTTCGGGATGTCGCTTGCCGTTGCGCCCGGCGAGATGGTGACGCTCATGGGCCGCAACGGCATGGGCAAGACCACGACGGTACGTTCGATCATGGGACTCACCCCCGCCATGAGGGGCTCTATTCGTTTCGACGGACGGGAAATCCGCGAGCTGGCCGCCTATCAGGTCGCCAAGCTCGGCATCGGACTGGTGCCGGAAGGGCGGCAGGTTTTTCCCAACCTCACCGCGCGGGAGAATCTGATCGCCACGGCGGCCAACCGCAGCCGTGCGGCCGAGCCGTGGACGCTGGACAAGGTATGCGCCCTTTTTCCACGGCTTGCCGAGCGCATCGCAAATATGGCGAACCAGCTCTCCGGCGGCGAGCAGCAGATGCTCGCGATCGGCCGCGCGCTCATGACCAATCCTCGGCTGCTCATTCTCGACGAAGCCACCGAGGGACTTGCACCTCTCATCCGCGCCGAAATCTGGCAGTGCCTCACGCGGCTCAAGGCCGCCGGCCAGTCGATCTTGCTGATCGACAAGAACGTCGAGGCGCTGATCCGCATCGCCGACCGCCATTATCTGATCGAGCGCGGCAAGGTCGTATGGACCGGGACGTCCACGGAGCTTGCTGCCGCGCCGGCGATTCAGCATCGCTATTTGGGTGTCTGACCGCGCCGTCTGGTGCGGGGGGATGGCTCGCCTAGCCAGCGCGGCGACGACTGCGCCGTGCGAGGACGCTGCCGCAAATTGAACAAAACGATAACGAGTTGGTAACCGCGATGCGGTCCAATCGCCGGCGCATCGAGGACCCCCCAATGAGTAAACACGAGTTCATCCCAGACACGCCTTCACCCTCCGGCGAGGCTGCAATCCCGTTGACGAGCGAATTGAGCGCGCCGCCCAAGATGGCGCTGGCCGGCGTTGATACGGCCAAGACTGATACCGCCGAGACCGATACCGCCAAGACTGATACCGCCAAGGCCGAGGCGGCCAAGGCCGAGGCGGTGGGGCACAAGATCGACTTGGCGGACGTCGATGCTCCTGGCATCGCGCCGGACATGCCGGAGGAGCTCAAGCCCTCATTCTCCAAAGCGGCTGCGGAGCGCGACGATGCACTCCAAGACTGTGCGGACGAGACGCCTCATGTCAGCCGCTTCACGCTGCTGGCGGCTGCGCTTGCGCTGGCAGCGGCACTGGGCGCGATGATCGGCGCGCTGGCAGCCTATGGCCTCGCAAGACCGGTTAATACCGCTGTCGCGGCGGGCCGAACCGGACTCGAGGAGATCCAGGCGCTGAAAGAGAACGTCGTGCAGGCGCGGGTCGAATTGGCGGCATTGAAGCTCACTATCGATTCCGCCAACCGCAACGCGGCGGCCCAACTCACCAAGATCAGCGAGCGCATCGACCGTGTCGAGCGCGTGCAGGCCGAGCCGGCGGCCAAGCTGACCAAAGCCGTCGACGCACTCGAGCGTCTTTCCCGCGGCGAGGCTGCACCCAAGGATGTGACCGGCTCGGTGTTGCCGCCAGCGGCAGTGAACCAAGCAACCAAGCCGGGCGCCATCGACGGATGGGTGGTGCGCGATGTCCATCGTGGCACTGCGATCATCGAAGGACGTATGGGCCTCATCGAGGTGGATCAGGGCGATGTCGTGCCGGGGCTCGGTCGCGTCGACGCCATCCGCCGACAGGACGGCCGCTGGGTGGTGGTAACCTCGAAAGGCCTGATCATGCCGCCGCGCTGATCGAGAGCGGTCGGGTCGTTTTATCGGGCGGTGCCGCAGGCGCCGCCCTTTGCATTCGATGTCTGGCAGTAGCTGCGTACTGCAGGCCCGGCATGAGCCATCATCCGTAGCTTTTTTAGCGGCTATGCGCGTTCGCGGGGACGAGCACAAGAAACAGCTTGAAACAGTACCGAGCAAACTGGGACACTACCGGGACATGGTCCCTCTCGTTCAAACGGCAGCAGTTGTCTTCCTTGTCGGGCTTTTCTCGTCGCCGGCCGCAGCGTTCGAGCCGGTACAGGCGCCCGCGCCGAAGCCGGAAATGGCGCAGACCTGTCCCGGCCTGGTGGCACTTGATAGGCCGCGCGTCATTCCTGCCGCCTTCCGCCTCGCGCTCAATCCCGACCAGGTTCGTCTCACCTATGTCGGCCATTCGACCTTCCTGATCGAATCTCCACAGCTCGTGCGCATTGCAACCGATTACAACGATTATGTCCGGCCTGCTCTGCTACCGGACATCATCACCATGAACCACGCGCACTCGACCCATTTCACCGATCATCCCGATCCGGCCATCAAGCACGTGCTGCGTGGCTGGGGCCCGACACCCGATCAGCCGGCGCGCCATGACCTCAGCGTCAAGGACGTACGCGTGCGCAACGTGCCGACCAATATCCGCGACTGGCGCGGCGGAACCGAGCGGCACGGCAACTCGATCTTCATCTACGAGACGGCGAATATGTGCATCGCCCATCTTGGCCATCTGCACCATACGCTGAACCAGCAGCAGCTCAACGAGATCGGCCGCGTCGACGTGGTGTTTGTGCCGGTCGACGGTAGTTACACGCTCGATATCGAAGGCATGATGGAGGTCCTGCAGGCGCTCAAAGCACCGCTGATGATCCCCATGCACTTTTTCAGTACGTTTACCCTCAACCGCTTCCTCGAACGCGCGCGCCAGAATTGGACTGTGGAAATGAGCGATATCCCTTCATTGGTCGTGTCGAAAACGAGCTTGCCGACCACGCCGAAAATGACGGTGCTGCCGGGACATTGAGGAAGATAAAGCGCGGGGCTCAAGCGCTAGATGCGAAAAACCCGAGCCACAGCGCGCCCAGGATCACCACTCCCAGTGCCAGGCTGACGCACAGAACGATGAGGACGGGACGATCAAGAAATCCCGCCCGAGCCTCGACGCTGGTCTCGACTTTACGTCCGCTCTCGTCGCGCATGATATGCTCCCTGCGCGCTTCATAGGTGCAAGGGTAAACGCCGGGCAGCTGGTCGAGTTCCAAGCCCCGAGGCGCTGAAGACACCGCCCGGGAAGGCTGCACACCCCCCATTCGATCCGCTAGATTCGAGCCTAACGCGCGTGCAACGAAGGAATCGGGCGATGTTGAGCGCCGAGCAGAATGATCTCCTCACCCGTACCGGCCCGGGTACGCCGGCGGGCAAGCTGATGCGGCGCTATTGGCAGCCCGCCGCGCTGATCGACGAATTGTCGGACAATCGACCGCTCAAGCCTGTCCGTCTTCTCGGTGAAAACCTCGTCTTGTTTCGGGACGACCGGGGCCGCTACGGCCTGCTCGAGCGCGCCTGTCCGCACCGCGGCACCGATCTCGCCTTTGGACGGCTCGAGGACGGCGGCTTGCGTTGCGCCTTCCATGGCTGGCTGTTCGACGTCACGGGGCAGTGCCTGGAGACGCCGGCCGAGCCCGAGGGCAGCCGCATGTGCGCCAATATCCGGCAGAAGGCCTATCCGGTGGTGGCGAAGAGCGGCATCCTGTTCGCCTATATGGGGCCGGGCGAGCCACCCGCCTTTCCACGGTTCGACTGCTTCACCGCGCCCGCCACCCACACCTTCGCGTTCAAGGGCATGATCGACTGCAACTGGCTGCAGTCGGTGGAGGTGGGTATCGATCCGGCCCACACCTCATTCCTGCACCGCTTCTTCCACGACGAGGAGCCGGCGCAAGGCTACGGCAAGCTGTTCCGCGACAAGTCGATCGATTCCGACATGCCGATGACGCGGATCATGCGCGAGTTTCCGCGCCCGCAGATCGAGATCGAGCCGACGGATTACGGCATGCGCGTGATCACGCTGCGCCGCATCAGCGGCGCCAACACGCACGTGCGCGTCACCAATCTGATGTTCCCGCACGGCTTCGTTATTCCCATGTCCAGCGAAATGACGATCACGCAATGGCACGTGCCGATCGACGACTACAGGCATTACTGGTACGCCATCTTCACCAGCTTCGGAGCGCCGGTCGACAAGGACGAAATGCGGCGGCAGCGCCTCGAGCTCTACGAGCTGCCGGATTACATCCCGCGCAAAAACAAGAGCAACGACTACGGCTTCGACCCGCACGAGCAGCAACACGGGACTTTCACCGGCATGGGCACGGGTATCAACGTGCACGACCAATGGGCCTGCGAGTCGATGGGGGCGATCCAGGATCGCACCAAGGAGCATCTCGGGCAGTCCGATAAGGCGATCAGCGCCTATCGCCGCATCCTGCGCCGGGCCATCGATGAGGCCGCAAATGGCGGCAAGCCGCTGATGGTGCTCGACCCCGCGTCCGCTGCCAAAATGACCGGCCCGGCGGCGATCGACGGCATCGGTCCCACCGATGACTGGCAGGCTTATTGGCGCAAAACCGACGAAACGCGGCGCAAGGCCTCGAGCTGGGCGAGCCAGTGATCAGAACTCAGTAGTCAGTAAACGCAAATGGGCATTCTGATTGCTGACAGCTGGTTCCTGACGCTCACACATCCACGCTCGCGGTCAGCGCGTTCTCCTGGATGAATTCGCGACGCGGTTCGACAATGTCGCCCATGAGTTTGGTGAAGATGTCGTCCGCCTCGTCGATGGCCTTCACGTTGACCTGCAGCAGCGAGCGCGCGTTGGCATCGAGCGTGGTCTCCCACAGCTGATTCGGATTCATCTCGCCCAAACCCTTGTAGCGCTGCAGCGTGAAACCTTTCCGGCCGGCATCGGTTACGGCCTCGAATAAGCCGATCGGTCCGTGGATCACGCTTTCTTCGTCCTTACGGCGCAGCGTGGCGGGACGCGGATAGGTCTGCTGCAAGGTCACCGCATGCTCATCGAGCTTGCGAGCGTCGGCCGAGCCGAGCAGCGCATGATCGAGAATTCCGATTTCTCTGACGCCGCGCACGGTCCGCTCGAAGCGGAAGCCATCTTCCTTGAATTCGCCCTGCCACCCGCGTTCGGTCTCTTCGGATAATGCGTCGAGGCGCCGGGCGATATATTTCGCGGCCTCCGTGGCTTTCTGCGGATCGCCGAAAATGCGGGGGGTGAGCACGCCCGCGATCGCCGCCTGTTCGACGATCTGACGATTGTAGCGACTATGCAGCCCATTGAGCACGTTGCGGATCGTCCGCGCCTGCTCGACCAGCTGACGCAAATCCTCTCCGGCGCGATGTTCGCCTGAAAACAGCCGCAGCACCGCATCTTCGAGGCCGGTGGTGATGAGATAATCCTCGAGCGCCCGCTCGTCCTTGAGATACTGCTCCGACTTGCCGCGCGCCACCTTATAGAGCGGCGGCTGGGCAATGAAGAGATGGCCGCGGTCGATGATGTCGCGCATCTGACGGTAAAAAAAGGTCAGTAGGAGCGTGCGGATGTGCGAGCCGTCGACGTCGGCATCCGTCATGATGATGATCTTGTGGTAGCGCAGCTTGTCCGGATTGAACTCCTCGCTGATCCCGGTTCCCAGCGCGGTGATGAGCGTGCCGATTTCCTGGCTGGACAGCATCTTGTCCATGCGGGCGCGCTCGACGTTGAGGATTTTTCCTCGCAGCGGCAGCACTGCTTGGAACGCGCGATCCCGGCCCTGCTTGGCGGAGCCGCCGGCGCTGTCGCCCTCGACGATGAACAATTCGGACTTGGCCGGATCGCGCTCCTGGCAATCGGCGAGCTTGCCGGGAAGCGAGGAGACATCGAGCGCGCCCTTCCTGCGCGTGAGCTCGCGCGCCTTGCGCGCGGCCTCGCGCGCAGCTGCGGCCTCGACCACTTTACCGACGATGACCTTCGCCTCCGCCGGATGCTCCTCCAACCAATACTGCAGGGACTCGTTGATGATGTTCTCCACCACCGGACGCACCTCGGAGGAGACGAGCTTGTCCTTGGTCTGCGAGGAGAACTTCGGGTCCGGCACTTTGCAGGAAAGCACCGCGGTCAGCCCTTCGCGGCAATCGTCGCCTGTGAGCGCAACCCTCTCCTTCTGCGCCACGCCGGTTTTGTCGGCGTAACCCGTGACCTGACGCGTCAGT
Organism: uncultured Alphaproteobacteria bacterium; assembly: GCA_965652015.1. Taxonomy (GTDB): domain Bacteria; phylum Pseudomonadota; class Alphaproteobacteria; order Rhizobiales; family Xanthobacteraceae; genus VAZQ01. The sequence continues at coordinate 838 of CBFGVM010000115.1, read as the reverse complement.
GCGCCGCGGAAGCCGGCGAGGTGGGTACCGCCGTCGCGCTGGGCGATGGTATTGGTGAAGCAAAGGACGGCCTCGTGGTAGCCGTCGTTCCACCACAGCGCGCATTCGACCGCGATGCCCTCGCGCTCGCCCTTGATCATGATCGGAGCGGGAACAAGCGGCGTCTTGTTGCGGTCGAGGTATTTGACGAAGGCCTCGACCCCGCCCTCGTAACGCAGCTCCTCGCGCTTCTCCACCGGGTGGCGCATGTCGGAGAGCACGATCAGCACCCCCGAGTTGAGGAAGGCGAGCTCGCGCAGCCGGTGCTCCAGCGTCGCGAAATCGAACTCGGTCATGGTGAACGTTTTCGGGCTCGGCAAAAAAGTGACCTCGGTGCCACGCTTGGCCTGCGCCGGGCCGATGACGGAGAGCGGCGTGAGCGGCTCGCCGTCGCGGAATTCCATGAAATGCTCTTGCCCGTCGCGCCAGATCGTCAGCTTGAGCCAGCTCGACAGCGCATTGACGACGGAGACGCCGACGCCGTGGAGACCACCGGAGACTTTGTAGGCGTTCTGATCGAATTTGCCGCCGGCGTGGAGCTGGGTCATGATGACCTCGGCTGCCGAGACGCCTTCGCCCTTGTGAACATCGGTCGGGATGCCGCGGCCGTCGTCGCGCACCGTGCACGAGCCGTCCGGATTGAGCGTGACGACCACCTCCTTGGCAAAGCCCGCGAGCGCTTCGTCGATCGCGTTGTCGACGACCTCGTAGACCATGTGGTGGAGGCCGGAGCCGTCATCGGTATCGCCGATATACATGCCCGGCCGCTTGCGCACGGCGTCGAGGCCCTTGAGGACCT
>CBFGVM010000114.1:0-10977 GCA_965652015.1 uncultured Alphaproteobacteria bacterium | reverse complement strand
TCATATACAAGTTTGGGCACGCTCTGTCTTGCGCCGAGAGAAAACGCGGCCACGAGGCGGGCAACGCCGAGATGGTGCGATTACATCTTGGGGCCGCGCCGCCCGTTCGGCGGCGGCGACAATGCTGCGCGACGAGGCGCGGCGGCGTCCTCGAACTCGACGATCAGCGTGGGAGCGATCCGGTTCCAGACTTGCGTTCTATTCCGACCGAAGCCGAACGCCTTTGACTAGTGGCGGGAAATCTGTGTGATTTTTGCAACGCTCCAGAATTCTTTTCAGGCGGCCACAGTGCGGGACAAGTTTTCTATTTCTATGTCATTTGTTTACTACAGCCACTGGGGGGGTTTCTCATGGGGTCTCTGGTCGTCAAGCGGTCCATCGTCGTTTCGGGCCACAAGACAAGCGTCAGTCTCGAAGATGCGTTCTGGAATGCGCTAAAGGAAATCGCCAAGGCGCGAAATGTTACCCTTTCGGATCTGGTCGCGACGATCGATTCCGAGCGCCAGCACGACAATCTTTCGTCGACAATCCGCCTGTTCGTGCTCGAGGTCTACCGCAAGCAGCTTTTCGATCTCAAAGAAGGGCGGATCACGGAGTCGATTTTTTGGGCCGCGGCATGAGCTTTGATCTTGTCGCGGCCGCCCGCGCAACCTAAAGGCAGCCTCAGAACAAGAGACTGTGCACCCGCGATCTGCCAGAACGTTGAGCCGCGCTCTTGCGTCCGGTGAGCCGAGAGTCTCAGCCTTTTGATATCAGCTTCGTGCTTTTACCACGGCGCTTACGCCCGCCATGAGTTAGTTTGTTAAAGAGAAATTCTTTGGAGTTGAATTATTTCCAAGGTTACTGAGTGCGCGAACGGTCGGTACGCATGTACTTTTTGTCGCGAAGTCAGGTAGACTCGTACTACCTTGCTCTCTCGCTAAATGCCGGCGCTTGATTTACCCGAACGCATCAACTTAACGTGCCGGATCGGGCGCAGGAGCATAGAAGGCCAAGCCGATCGTTGCGGTGAACAAGGAAATTTAGAGAGCGGTCGTCAATCATGTTGAAGCAGCTAATCTACATCGCGGTCCTTGGTCTGTTCGCCGCCCCACTCGAGGCGAGTGCGCAGAGCTATCCCTCGCGACCCATCACCGTGGTGGTGCCGTTTCCGGCCGGTGGCCCGAGCGATGTGGTGGCGCGCATCGTGACCGAGGAGATGGGGAAAATCCTTGGGCAATCGATGGTGATCGAGAACGTCGCAGGGGCCGGTGGCACGATCGGCAGCGCGCGCGTGGCGGCCGCCAACCCGGATGGCTACACCTTGCTCGCGGGCAGCATGGGTTCCCATGTCTCCGCGCCGGTGCTCACACCGAACGTGAAATACGATTCCGAACGCGATTTCGAGCCGATCGGCTTTACCGCACACGCGCCGGCCGTGATCGTGGCAAAGAAGGATTTCCCGGCGAATGATCTGCGCGACTTCGTGGACTACCTGAAGAAGCACGGCGACAGCGTGAAACAAGCCCATGGAGGCATCGGCGCGTCCTCGCATATGGCTTGCCTGCTGTTCGCCGCGGCGGCCGGTGTGCAGCCGAGCCTCGTGGCCTATCGCGGCACCGGGCCGGCGCTCAACGACCTCATGGGCGGCCATGTGGATTTCTTCTGCGAGCAAGCGGTCAGCGTTGCCCCGCAGATCGCGGCCGGCACGATCAAAGCGTACGGCATTTCTTCCAGCCAACGACTGCCGGCGCTACCCAATGTGCCCACGGCAAAGGAAGCCGGCGTCGACTACCAGATGAGCATTTGGGCCGGGATGTTCGCGCCCAAGGGTACGCCGAAGGCGATCATCGACAAACTCGCAGGCGCGCTCGATCAGGCGCTGGAGGACCCGGGCGTGCAGGCCCGACTGGCCGGTCTCGGCGGATCGCTGCCGAGCAAGGACGAGCGCACGCCGGCGAAGTTTGCGAGCTTCGTGAAATCGGAGATCGCGCGCTGGTCTCCCATCCTGAAGGCGGCAAATAGCGAAGCCAAGTAAGGACCCGAACATTCATCGATGCAGCAGAGGACTGCTGGTCCGCGCGCATCGCCGGCATTCACTGCGCGGATCGCTTGCCGAAGCTTCAGTACACGTTCCAGTGTTGCGGCCGGTAGATGATTTCCCGCGCCGCCATCGGCGTGGCCGATTTGCCCTGCGCCTCGGGCGCGCTCGTCCACGGTCTGATCGTCAGGATGGTCACTACCACCGCAACGGCCGCCCAGAAGACGAGCGCGACACTCGTTCTGGCTGCCATGTCCGCCTCCTGATGCCACGCGACATCATTCTCCGCAGGTACGGACCGTAGCGGCGAAATCGGAAGGGCTCTGTGAGCCCGGTTACACTCGCGCGAAATAGTAGGGCTGGCGTGCGGTACAATGGGATGGAGACGCGGCCCGGGCGGCGTCAGCGGCGGGTGCGTCACCGCGCCGGCGCGCCGGCGGCGAGCCAGGTGGAGATGATTCCGCGTTCTTCTGCGGTCATCGCCGTGATGTTGCCCGGTGGCATGGCGTTCGAGCGCACCGCATTGATGTCGATCAGGCGGGCATGACGGCGGATGTCGTCAAGTCCATCGAGCACAACACCTTTGGGCGGCGCGTACACGCCGGGCCACACCGGCTCGTTACGGTGGCACATGCTGCAACGCGCGAGGATTGCATTTTCTGCCGCCTTCACATCGAGGCGCTCGGCGCGCGGGGCGATCTCGGCGGGTCCCGCGCCCGACAGCCATGCCACGGCAATCATTCCCGCGGCGGCCACGCCCCACGTCCACCACGGGCTGCCTTTGCCTTGGTGCCGGGAATTGAAGAAGTGCCGGATGAGGGGACCGATCGCGATTACGATGGCAACAATCAGCCAGTTGAAGCGGGTCGCGAACATCAGTGGGTAATGATTGGCGATCATGAGAAACACGACCGGCAGCGTGAGGTAGTTGTTGTGCACGGAACGCTGCTTGGCCTCCTCGCCCCATGCCGGATCGGGCTCCTTTCCGGCGAGTAGCGCGGCGATCGTCTTCTTCTGGTTCGGGATAACGATGACGAACACGTTCGCCACCATGATCGTGCCGATCAACGCGCCGATCTGGGTAAAGGCGCCGCGCCCGCTGAACACGTGCGTGAAGCCATAGGTAAGCGCAACGAGAAAGACATAACCGACCAGCGCAAGCGCGATCTCGTGGCGCCCGAGCGCGGAGCGGCACAGCGCCTCGTAGACGAGCCAGGCGAGCACGAGACTCGCGAACGCGATGGCCGCCGCGGTCGGGGCCGTCACGTCCAGCACGGATTTGTCGATGAGGTAGAGGTCGGCGCCGAGATAATACACGATCACGAGCAGCGCGAAGCCGGAGAGCCACGTGGTATAGGCTTCCCACTTGAACCAGGTGAGCTCGTCCGGCATGCGGGCAGGAGCGACGAGATACTTCACCATGTGATAGAAGCCGCCGCCGTGCACCTGCCACGCGTCGCCCTGGACGCCCTGCGGCAGGCCGGCGCGGAGCTTGAGGCTGAGATCGAGATGGATGAAATAAAAGGAGCTGCCGATCCAAGCGATGCCGGCGACCACGTGCAGCCAACGGACAATGAGGCTCGACCACTCGGTGAGCACCTCAACCACGACGAATCCCTCCCTCACGCTCTTTGGTCTGGGTCAAGCCGCGGCAGGATGACAGACGCGCGTTAAACGTTGCAAGAGCTGTGCCGGCGACGGAGCGCATGAATGGTGAGGGAAGTGGCGAGAACGATTGGTGATGTCGAGCCGGGTGCGTTCGGCAAGCGCATCATGGAGCTCGCCGATCGGCTCGCGGCATGGTCGGAAAGCTCCGACGGATTGACCTGCACCTACCTCTCGCCGGCGCATCGGTCGGTCGCCGCTGACATTCGCGAGTTGATGCGCCAAGCCGGGCTCGTCACCGAGGTGGATGCGGTGGCAAACGTTATCGGGCGCTACGCCGCGGGCGAGAAAGCCGCGCGCGCGCTGATCGTTGCCTCGCACTACGATACGGTCCGCAACGCCGGTAAATACGACGGCCGCCTGGGCGTGCTCACCGCGCTCGTGCTGGCCGAGCATCTCAACCGGCTGGGCCGCAAATTGCCGTTTCATCTCGACGTCGTCGCGTTCTCGGAAGAGGAGGGCGTGCGCTTCTCGTCGAGCTTTCTCGGCAGCAGCGCCGTGGCCGGGCGGTTCGACCCAACACTGCTCGGACGGCGCGACGCGGACGGAGTGACTTTGGCGGCGGCTATGCGGGAGGCAGGTCTCGATCCCGAGAAGATTCCCGTGCTCGCGCGCCGTCGCGAGGAGCTCGTGGGATATCTCGAAGTCCACATCGAGCAAGGCCCGGTACTGCTCGAGGAGGGGCTTCCGGTCGGGATCGTGAGCGCGATTGCGGGCTCGGTTCGATCGATGGTGACGATCACTGGAACCGCCGGCCATGCCGGCACCGTGCCGATGGCGCGGCGTCACGATGCGGCCGCGGCCGCGGCCGAGCTGATGCTCTACGTCGAAAAGCGTTGTACGCAGGCGCCCACTCTCGTCGGCACGGTCGGGCAGCTCGTCGTCCCCAACGGCGCGATCAACATCATTCCGGGTCGCTGCGAGCTTTCGCTCGATGTGCGCGCCGCTGACGACGCCACCCGCGATGCCGCGGTGTCCGACATCATGGCAGAAATCGCGCGCATCGCGGCGAGACGCGGCGTCAGGATCGACACGAAAGAGGTGCAGCGAACGGCTGCGGTGCGGTGCTCGCCGCGCCTGCAATCGCTCTTGGGCGACGCCGTAAAGGACACGGGCGTGAAGCCGCATCATCTTCCGAGCGGCGCGGGCCACGACGCCATGATGTTCGCCGGGCTCACCGACATCGCCATGTTATTCGTGCGCTGTGGAAACGGCGGCGTCAGCCACTCGCCGCGCGAGATCATCACCGCCGAGGATGCCGATATCGCCGCGCACGTCATCCTCGATGCCGTGCTGCGGCTTGCCGAAGCATCATGACGCTTCCCGAGGTAGTCGCCGCATTCGTCGATCGCGATTTTCCGCGCGAGACGCAGTTTCTCGCCGAGCTGGTCAAGCTGCCGAGCGACAATCCGCCGGGCGATTGCGCGGCACATGCAAGGCGCGTGCGGCAACTGCTGGAACAGCTTGGTCTTGCGGTTGAGTCGCATGAGGTGCCGCGCTCTCTGGTCGAGGCCGCGGGGATGAAGAGCGCGACCAATCTCATTGTCCGCCACCGGTTCGGTAACGGGCCGGTCGTCGCGCTCAACGCGCACGGCGATGTGGTGCCGCCCGGTCTCGGGTGGCGGCTCGATCCCTATGGCGCGATCATTGAAGGCGGCCCGCATGGTCCGGTCATGTACGGCCGCGGCGTCGCTGTTTCGAAATCGGATTTTGCCACTTACACCTGGGCGCTGCTCGCGTTGAAGGCGGTGATCGCCCAGGGCCATGAGCTCGGCGGAACGCTCGAACTGCATTTCACCTATGATGAGGAGGCCGGCGGAATTGTCGGCCCGAAATGGCTGCTGGACGAGGGGCTGGTGCGGCCGGACGCGGCCATCGCCGCAGGCTTCTCCTACGCCGTGGTCACGGCCCACAATGGCTGTCTGCATCTCGAGGTGACGGTCACGGGCAAGCAGGCGCACGCCGCCATGCCGGCGGCCGGCATCGACGCGCTCGAGGCCGCCAACGCGATCCTCTCCGCGCTCTATGCGCATCGCGCCGCGCTCTCGCGCATACGCTCCGCCACCGCGGGCATTGCGTCGCCGACGCTCAACATCGGACTGATCAAGGGCGGCATCAACACCAACGTGGTGCCGGATCAAGTCGCGTTTCGCATCGATCGCCGCGTGATCCCGGAAGAGGACCCGGCTCTGGTCGAAGCCGAGCTGCGCGAACTGATCGCGGCTTCCGCCAAGCACAATGCGGAGATCAAGGTCGAAGTGCGCCGGCTGCTGTTGGCCGAGCCGCTGACGCCGCGGCCTGGCACGGAGCGGATTGCCGCGGCGCTTCAACGCCGTGCCAAGGAGGTCCTCGGCACGGACGTGCCGATCGCGGGCGTTCCGCTTTACACCGATGCGCGCCATTACGCCGCGGCGGGCATTCCCGTCGTGCTCTACGGCGCAGGTCCGCGCTCGATCGGCGAAGCGAACGCGCATAATGCAAACGAGAATCTGCGGCTTAGCGACTTGCGCGCCGCGACCAAGGTCGTCGCCGCGGCGGTGGCCGATCTCCTTGCGAAGGAGTGACAGACCTTACAAGGTCGAACGATGAAAATTCCGGGACGAGAAGTCACTGAAGCAGCGCAGCCTCGAATGCGCTGGCGATTGCCTCTTTGCTCTTGCCCGCCGCCAACGCGTCGCCGATGACGACGACGCCTTGCCCTGGCTTGACAAGCGGCCGAAGGCGATCGGCCGTTGCGCAACGCGCCCGGTAATAAAACCAATGTCGAACCCTGGGGCTGGACAAGACGCGTGAAACGAGCGGCCATCGCCCGATGCCCCAATCGAGCATCTTGGTTGCAATCGGCCCGAGGCCGAAGCGATAGCGGGCGCCGGTCGCGATCACGATGCGGCCGAACCGTGCGAGCGCGTCGGGCTTCTTGGAGACATCGTACCGGAAGCGGAACTCGACGCCTTTGCGCGTGCATGCGGCGACGAGATCGGCAATGTAGCGCTCGAAGCTCGCCTCGTTCGCCACGACCTCCTGGAACAGCGGCGCCTTGCCGGCATAGCGGAAAGCGCCGCCAGGGCGTTCGTCCTTTTCGAACACCGTGACATCGTTCCCCTCAGCCACCAACAACGCATAGGTCAAGCCGGCGGGGCCGGCGCCGATCACGGCGATGCGCTCGCCGCGCGGCGGCTTTCGATCTGCAAACATCCTCTCGCGGCCGGCGGCGGCGTTGACCACGCAGGCGATGCCCGCGCCGCCGCGCATCTCGTTGATGCAGGTGTTGCAGGCAAGACATCGTCGGATCGGCTCGCCACGACGGAGCTTCTCGACCCATTGCGGATCGGCGATCAGCGTGCGGCCGAGCGCGATGAAATCGGCTCTCCCCGTTGCAACCGCTTCGGTTGCAACGCCGGGATCGCCGAGCCGTCCCACCGCGATCACGGGAACGCGGACCAGTTTCTTTACGGCGGCGGCGAAGCCGAGGAAAGTCGCGTCCGGAAACGTCATCGGCGGCAGCACGATCTGGGCGGATGGCAGCGAGCGATAATGCCCGGCGGTGACGTGCAACGCGTCTGCTCCCGCCTCCGCCGCCCACATTGCAATCTGCCGACCTTCGCTGAATGGCAACCCGCCGGGGAAGAAATCCTCGACCGAGAGCCGGTACACGACGGGCATTCCGGGGACCGCCGCCTTGACGGCGCGCAATACCTCGAGCCCGAAGCGGGCGCGGTTCTCGAGAATGCCGCCATAGGCGTCCGTACGGCGATTCTCGAACGGCGCATGAAATTGCGAGATGAGATAACCGTGCGCGGCATGGATCTCGACGCAGTCGAAGCCGGCCTTGCGCGCGCGCACGGCTGCGGCCGCGTGCGCCGCCACAGCCGCTTCGATGCGCGCCCTGGTCATTTCCTCCGGGATGATGGTTTCGAGCGTCGTCTCCTACACCGGATGCGGGATCGCCGATGGCGCAATCGGCGTCTAGCCGCAGATGTCGCGGCGCGTATCTCCGCCGCCATGCCCGAGCTGAATGGATGCCTTCGATCCGACGCGATGGATCTCACCGACCAAGCGGGTGAGACCCGGCAGAAAGCGGTCGTCGTAAATCCCGACCTCGCGGCGGCGATGTCGGCCGGCCTTCTCGGGCGAAGCCATCTCGACGGTGATGAGACCGACGCCGCCGCGCGCCCGCGCCAGATAATAGGCGATGGTATCGTCGGTGACGTACCCCTCCTCGTCCGCCGTGCGCGTCGTCATCGGCGGCATGACGATCCGATTGGGGACGTCGAGCGAACCAATCCGCGCCGGGGTGAGCAGGATGTTCATGGGATGATGGTGACCGCGGGCAGTGCGTGCAGCCGCCGTTGCGCATCACAGCACGGGAATCTCGCCGCCGTCGAGATCCACCGTGGCTCCATGCAGCCACGTCGCCCGTGCGGACACGATGAACGTGACGAAGTCCGCGACGTCCTCCACCTTGCCGTAGCGGATAATGCCTGCCTCACGGCAGAACTGCGCGCGGATTTTTGCCTCGGGCTCTCCGGTCCGCTCGACCTCTGCGCGGATGCGCCGCCACTGCCGCTCGGTCTCGACCAGGGAGGGATGGATGCAGTTGACCCTTACGCCGTCCTCCTTGCCGAGGTCGGCCAAGCACTTGGTGAAGGCGGCAACGGCGGCATTGACCGAACTGCCGATGGTGAAACGCTTTTCCGGCTTGCGTCCGCTGCTACCGGCGATGGCCACCAGCGCGCCGCGGCGCTCCTTCAACAGCGGCCAGGCCGCGCGCGCGAGCCGCACATGCGCGAAGAATTTCAGCGCATAGCCGTCTGCCCAATCGGCGTCGGTCAGTTCGAAAAAGTCGCCGCGCTTGGTCGCGCCGGCATTGTTGACAAGGATGTCGAGGCCGCCGAATTCGCGCCGCACCGCAGCGACCAGCGTCTCGGCTGCGCCCGGCTCGCGCAGATCGAGCACGCAAACCGCGGCTTTTCGCCCCTTGCCGCGGACCGACTTTGCAACCTCTTCGAGTGCTTGCGTGTCGCGGCCGGTGAGCAGGAGATCGCAGCCTTGCTCGGCGAAAGCCAAAGCGATGCCGCGGCCGATGCCGCGGCTCGAACCGGTCACCAGCGCGACCTTTCCATTCAGTCCAAGCTCCATTCACCAGCTCCTCGGGCCTGCTAGACGCGGATGCATCGATGCGATGGCGAGCTTATGGCATTGGCAGGCTGGCGAATGAAGGGGATGGCCGAGTCAGCGCGGCGTGCAAGCCTTCGAACCGGACAAGGACGGGTGGCCGGGAGGCCCGGCCATCGCGGCGTTGCGGCGCGATTGAGTCCAGTCCTAAATCTTGTCCGGAGCCCAGATGATGAAATTGTCCCGGTTCGGCATCTTCACTTGTGGCAAGGTCTTGGCGTCCATCACGTCGCTCTCGCCGATGATCTTGTTGAGCGCGAGGATGTAGGCGCTCACCGCGTAGAGTTCCTCGTTGGTGAGCGTTTTCGGCATCTGGTAAGGCATCGACCGGCGGATGACGTCGAACAGCGTCGTGGCATATTTGTAGTAGGGGACGGTCTTCATCGTATCGATGCGGTCGAACTTGCTGGGACCGACCATGGGCAAGTAACCGCGCGCGGGATTCACGCCGTTCTCTCCGTGGCACATGGCGCATTTCTGCGAGTAGATCGCCGCGCCTTGCACGGCCGTACCGCTGCCCGGCGGCAGGCCGGTACCGTCGGGCAGGACCTCGATGTTCCACGCCGCGATGTCGGCCTCGCTGATCGGTTTTCCCAGGCCGGGCGTCTCGGCGGCTGCCGTGCCGGCGAACGAGAGCGCGAAGACGAGGGCGGAGAGCAAGTTACGCGTAGACATGCTTGATGCCTCCGGTGCTGTCGACGCCCCAGCTGGTGATGCTGTTGTAGTGCTGGTTGGGGAACGCCAGCGGGTTGGTCACGGGCGCCGAAGTCTGACCGCGCGCGGCCACGAATTCGGCGCGGAGCGGCTGCACGGCGCCGGATTCGTCCCAGGCGCGGCTCTGCAGCACGACTGGCTGGCCGTCCCAGCGCCACGGCATGCGGAAGCGGGTGAACGCCTTCGGCAGAATCGGCTCCTGTAGCGCGGCCTGCGCCCAGCTCTTGCCGCCGTCGGCCGAGACCAAGACCTTGGAGATGCGGCCATTGCCCGAGTAGGCGATGCCGGAAATCTCGTAATAGCCCGGCCCCTTGAGCGAGTGGCCGAATGAAGGATGGGTGATGAACGATTTGACCTCCTGCACGAAGTGGAACAACCACATCTTTCCGTCCGGCAGGATCTGCGAATAGGTCTTGGCTTCGTAAAAGCTCATGGCCGGCTGATCGATCAGCTTGATCCGGCGTAGGTGCTTGACGTTCATGTTACCCTGATAGCCGGGCAGCAGCAGACGCATCGGATAGCCGTTGCCGGGCTGGACGCGCTCGCCGTTCTGGTAAAGCGCGATCATGGCGTCATCCAGCGCCTTCTTCACCGGTACGCTGCGATGCAGGGCGAGCGAGTCGGCGCCTTCCGCGAGCAGCCATTTCGCCCTCGGGTCGATGCCGGTTTCCTCCAGCAGCGTGGAGAGCAGCACGCCGGTCCATTCGGCGTTGGACACCAGCCCATGCAATGCCTGGGCGGTGGCTTGCACCGGCTCGTTGGAGAACATCGGTGCGCTGTTGCCGCTGCACTCGATAAAGTGCATGCGTGTCACCATCGGATAACGCGATAGCGATTCGACCGTGTAGACCAGCGGCTGCTTGACCAGCCCGTGGATCACGAGCTTGTGCTGGGCCGGATCGATATCCGGCAGCCCGGAATGGGAGATCGAGAAGAACAGACCATTGGGCGTGACAGTCCCCTGCAGCAGATGGTGCGGGGTGCGCGCGTGCGAATTACGGAATTCGTTGTTCGGATTGGTGCGGGTGCGAATGACGTCCTTCTCGAATCGCGACGGCACCTGATAGGCCGGCACGACCGAGCCCATTTCCAGGCTCCATTGGTCGTCCTTGAGCGGCTCCGCGGCGGCACCGGTGAGTAAGGTGCCGACCCCGGTCGTCGTGGCGCCCGCGAATACGATGCCGCGCCCGAGCAGCGCGCGGCGATCGAGCAGCCCATTGCCGGCCACCGGCTCGAGCGGCGGAGTCTTGCGGCGCTTGTGGATGGTCATGAGGTCTTCCTCCCGGTGAACGGCGGCGTGACGCGCCGCTCTTGAGCCTTGCTCGCATGCAGCCGATCGACGTCCGCTCCTGGAAGCCAGGACGTTTCTTGCCTTCAAGCTGCGGCAGAGCCGACGAGCAGCT
>CBFGVM010000113.1:0-10995 GCA_965652015.1 uncultured Alphaproteobacteria bacterium | reverse complement strand
CCTGCCGGCACAACGATTTGATCGCGACGACCTGGAGAAGATGCTCGACCTCCTCGGGCAATGGCCCGAACCGGTCGATAAGCTCGGCGCCGAATGCCTCGATCTCGCGCTCGTCCTCGATTTCGGCAAGACGTCGATAGAGCGCAAGCCGCACCGGCAGATCAGCGACATAGCTCTCGGGAATCATCACCGGTGTTCCGATCGTGATCTGCGGCGACCACTTGTCGGCGACCGGAGCGCTGACGCCGGCTTTGAGACTGGTGACCGCCTCTTCCAGCATCTGCTGATAAAGCTCGAAGCCGACCTCCTTAATGTGCCCGGACTGCTCCTCGCCCAGCAGGTTGCCGGCGCCGCGAATGTCGAGATCGTGCGAAGCAAGCTGAAATCCGGCGCCCAGCGTATCGAGCGACTGCAACACTTTCAGCCGTCGTTCGGCCTGCGGCGTGAGCTTGCCCACGGCTGGCAGCGCGAACAGCGAATAGGCGCGCCGCTTGGAGCGTCCCACGCGTCCGCGCAGCTGGTAAAGCTGGGAGAGCCCGAAACGGTCAGCGCGGTGCACGATCAGCGTGTTGGCGGTCGGAATATCGAGCCCGGACTCGATGATTGTGGTCGACAGCAGCAGGTCGTACTTGCCGTCGTAGAAGGCGGACATGATGTCGTCGAGCACAGTGGCCGGCATTTGCCCGTGGGCAACCGCAACCCGCACTTCCGGCACATGCTTGTCGAGAAACTCTTTCGCGCCGGCGAGGTCCTCGATACGCGGACAGACATAGAAGGATTGGCCGCCGCGGTATCGCTCACGCAACAGCGCCTCGCGCACGATCACGGGATCAAAGGGCGCAACGAAGGTTCGCACGGCGAGCCGATCGACCGGCGGCGAGGCAATGATCGACAGATCGCGCACGCCGGACAACGCGAGTTGTAAGGTACGCGGGATCGGTGTTGCGGTGAGCGTGATCACATGCACTTCGGCGCGCAGCTGCTTGAGCCTTTCCTTGTGCGCGACGCCGAAATGCTGTTCCTCGTCGACGATCAGCAGGCCGAGATCCCGGAACTTGATCGTCTTGCCGAGTAGCGCATGGGTGCCGATGACGATGTCGACGCTGCCGTCGGCAATTCCTTTCTTCACACGCGCCAGCTCCGAGGCGGAGACCAAGCGCGAGGCTTGCGCGATGTGCACTGGAAATCCGCGAAATCGTTCGGAGAACGTGTGGGCATGCTGGCGCGCAAGCAGCGTCGTGGGCACCACCACCGCGACCTGCCTGCCGTTCATGGCCGCGACGAAGGCCGCGCGCAGCGCCACCTCCGTCTTGCCGAAACCCACGTCGCCGCAGATGAGCCGATCCATGGGCCGTCCGGAGGCGAGCTCATCCAGTACCACGTCGATTGAAGCCTGCTGGTCTTCCGTCTCCTCATAAGGAAAGCCGGCGCAGAACTCCTCATAAGGGCCGGCTTCGACGGTCAAGCGTGGCGCCTCGCGCAATTGCCGCTCGGCCGCGATCTTGATCAGCGTGTCGGCAATGTCGCGGATGCGGCGCCTCATGCGCGCCTTGCGCGCCTGCCAGGCGCCCCCGCCGAGGCGGTCGAGCTCGACCCGGGTCTCTTCCGCGCCGTAGCGGGACAAGAGCTCGACGTTTTCGACCGGCAGGAACAGCTTGTCACCGCCCGCGTAATGGATCTCTAGACAATCGTGCGGCGCGCCGGCGGCTTCGATTGCGCGCAGGCCGGTGAAGCGCCCGATGCCATGGTCGACATGAACGACGAGATCGCCGGCGGCGAGGCTCGTCACTTCGGCGATGAAGTTCTCCGCCCGGCGAGCGGCGCGCCGCGGACGAACGAGGCGATCACCCAGGATGTCCTGCTCACCAATCACCGCCACTTCGGCGGTCTCGAAGCCGCTTTCGAGCCCAAGCACGGCGAGCGCGACCTGTGAGCGGGGTAGTGTGAGGGCCTGCGGCCACGAGTCCACCGTCGCAAGCTCGGCCAGCGCGTGATCGGCGAGCACATGGCGCATGCGCTCGCGCGCGCCTTCGCTCCAGAGGGCGATGACGACACGCTTGCCGTCCGCCTTGAGCGCGGTGACGTGCTGCGTCACCGCTTCGAATACGTTGCGACCGGGCTCGGCGCGCTCGGCCGCGAAATTGCGTCCCTGTTTGGTGTCGGCATTATAGGCGGGCCCCTGCCCTTCCGGCACGGCGAACGGGGTCAGCCGAGCCTGCGCGACAGCCTCGAGCCGCGCGCGCCACTCGGCTTCACTCAGATACAGGCGCTCAGGCGGCAGGGGCTTGTAGGGCGGCCCTGATCCGCGCTGGGTGAGCACTTGCTGGCGGGCCTCGTAGTAATCCCCGGTCTGATCGAGCCGCTCGCGCGCTGCCTCCTCGGCCAAGGGCTCGAGCACCACGGGGCAACCTGCCAGGTAGTCGAATAGCGTCTCGAGCTGCTCATGGAACAGCGGCAGCCAATGCTCGATGCCGGCATGGCGCCTGCCTTCGCTCACGGCGTGGTAGAGCACGTCGTCAGGGCTAGGCGCCCCGAATGCCGCCACATAGCCCAGGCGGAAGCGCCGGATCGTTTCGCTGGTAAGCTGGAATTCAGCGACCGGTACGAGATCGAACGCGTGCAACTGATCGGTCGTGCGCTGATTTTCGGGATCGAAGCTGCGGATCGTTTCCAGCGTGTTGCCGAAAAAATCGAGCCTTACAGGCTGCGCCATCCCCGGGGCGAAGAGATCGATGATGCCGCCGCGCACCGCGTAATCGCCGGGTTCGCGTACTGTCGATGCGCGCACGAAGCCATTGAGCTCGAGCCACTGGGTGATGTCGTCCATGGCCAACACGTGGCCGGGCGCGATCGAAAGCGATTGCCGCGCAACGAAGGCGCGCGCGGGCACCCGTTGAAGCGCGGCATTGACCGTCGTGAGCACCACGGAGGGACGGTCATGCCCCCGTGCCCGCACCAGCCGGGACAGCGTCGTCATGCGCTGTGCGACGAACCCTGCGTGTGGCGAGACGCGGTCGTAGGGCAGACAGTCCCAGGCCGGAAACTCCTGCACGGTGAGATCGGGTGCAAAAAAATGCAGCGCGCGGGCGAGCGCGGCCATGCGCGGCCCGTCACGGCAGACGACGGCGAGACTGGTTGCCGACCCGTCGCCGCGCCCGGCCACCACGCGCGCGAGATCAGCAACGATCAGAGCTTCAGCGCCGTCGGCGACGCCTGCCAATGTGAGGGGTCGCCCCGGGACGAGAAGCTCCGCAGGATTGCGCGCTGCCCTCATCGCGCACCCTCGCCGCTGCGGTTGAAATGGCGCAGCCGCCGGAACAATGCGGTATCGAAGTTTGGCGGCACATCGGACTCCCCGGTAATCCAGGCCAAGAGTTCGCGGTCCGGCACCTCCAGCAAACGCTCGAAGTCGGCAAGCTCGTCGGTCGCCAGTCGTTCGATGGTCGCGTCGGCGAAGCGGCCCATGATCAAATCCATTTCCCGCATGCCGCGATGCCAGGCGCGAAACAAAAGCTTGCGCCGACGCGCATCCAATCCGTCGCTCGAACGTGCAGTGCCGGTCATTTGTCGCCAACGCCAAAAGCCCGGACGGGCCGGGCGAAGCTCATATAGCGATGTTCATGGGCCATGTCAGCGCCCAGCTGCATTGCCTATCCCGCGCGTCCGCGCCAGCATCGGCGTCGAGAGAAGCCGGAATCCGAATGCGGCCGAGCCTGCTCAATCCGTTCTTCGCTGCGATCACGACCCTTCCTGGCATTGGGGCGCGGCTGGAGAAGCTCTATCGACGCCTGTTCGGTCGCGAACAGCCGGCGCGCGTCATCGACCTGCTGTTTCATCTGCCCACCGGTGCGATCGACCGCCGAGCACGACCGAAGCTTCGCGACGTGGTGCCCGGTACTGTTGTCACCGTCGCCGTCACCGTGGATCGTCATCGTCCACCGCCGCCGCACCGCTCGCGCGCGCCATATCAGGTCTACACGAGCGATGAGACCGGCGACCTCACTTTGACCTATTTCAACGCGCGCAGGGATTACTTGCAGAAGCTGCTACCCATCGGCGAGCGGCGCTACGTGTCGGGCACGGTCGAACTCTACGATCATATGCTGCAGATGGTGCATCCCGACCGGGTCGTGGCGGAAGCCGACCTGGCGAAACTGCCGCTGGTCGAGCCGGTCTATCCGTTGACCGAAGGACTGACGCTTTACCAGGTATCCAAAGTCGCCGACGCCGCGCTCGCGCGCCTGCCGGACTTACCGGAGTGGCAGGAGGCGAGTTGGGTCGCACGCGAGCGTTTCCCGACCTTCGCCGACGCGCTCCGCCTGCTCCACCGGCCCGCCGAGCCCGCCGACCTGCTGCCGGAAGGCCTGGCATGGACGCGCCTTGCCTATGACGAGTTTCTGGCCGGTCAGTTGGCGCTTACGCTGGTGCGTGCGCATCTGCGCCGGCCTGCGGGGCGGGCGACGCCTGGGACCGGACAGATCAGGAAACGGCTGATCGAGGCCTTGCCCTATTCGCTCACGCCCTCGCAGGGGCGCGCCGTCGCCGACATCGTCGCCGATCTCGCCAAGCCCGAGCGCATGCTCCGGCTCCTGCAAGGTGACGTGGGTTCTGGCAAGACCGTGGTGGCGTTGCTTGCCGCCGCGGCCGTCATCGAAGGTGGCCGACAGGCTGCGTTGATGGCTCCGACTGAAATTTTGGCGCGGCAGCATTTCAACACCATTGCGCCGCTCGCCGCCGCGGCCGGCATCAATGTCGCCATCCTCACCAATCGCGAGCGCGGACGCGAGCGCAACGAGATCCTCGACAAGCTCGCTTTCGGGGACATCCACATGCTGATCGGCACCCATGCCGTATTCCAGGAGCAAGTCGAGTTTCGCGATCTCGCGCTCGCCGTAGTCGACGAACAGCACCGCTTCGGCGTGCATCAGCGCCTGGCGCTCGCCAAGAAGGGAGAGGCGGTCGACGTGCTGGTGATGACCGCAACGCCGATCCCGCGCACGCTCGTGCTCACCTATTTCGGCGACATGGACGTGTCGGAACTTCGGGAAAAACCCGCCGGCCGGCAGCCGATCGACACGCGGGCGGTTCCGCTCAGTCGGCTCGACGATGTGGTCGGTGCCGTGGGCCGCGCGCTCGCGGACGGCCGGCGCGTCTATTGGGTCTGTCCGCTGGTCGAGACCACCGAGCATACCGATCTGGCCGCGGCGGAAGAGCGCTTCGGCGCGCTCAAGGAGCGCTTCGGCGCCATGGTCGATCTCGTCCATGGGCGCATGAAGGGCGACGAGAAGGACCGCGCCATGGAACGATTCGCGGCGGGCGAGACGCGCCTCCTGGTCGCCACCACGGTGATCGAGGTCGGCGTCGACGTGCCGGAGGCGACGGTCATGGTGATCGAGCACGCCGAACGCTTCGGACTCGCGCAGCTACATCAGCTGCGCGGCCGTATTGGGCGCGGCACCGAGCACTCGACCTGCCTCCTCCTCTACAAGGCGCCGCTGGGCGAAACTGCCAAGGCCAGGCTGCAGATCTTGCGCGAGACGGAGGATGGCTTTCGCATTGCCGAGGAAGATCTCAGGCTGCGCGGTGAAGGTGACGTTCTCGGCACGAGGCAATCGGGTATGCCGGGCTTTCGCGTCGCCCGTATTGAAGCCCATGGCAAGCTGATCGGCGCCGCACGCGATGACGCAACGCTGGTGTTCTCGCGCGACCCGAAGCTCGAGTCCCCGCGCGGGCAGGCGCTGCGCCACCTGCTCTACCTATTCGAACGCGATGAGGCGATCCGGCTCATCCGGGCAGGCTGACGAGCAGAACGGATTTATTTCGCGGGCGCCGTGGTACGGTTGACCTGTGCCGCGCGCGCTGCTCGCGCGGTCTCGGCCAGGGCCGCAAGCTTCCTTTGTTGGTCGCCCGGCTGCACCATTCCGGCCGACATCAAAAGCGTCATCGCCGCCTCGACGCTGATGTCGAGATCGATGATGTCGCGGCGAGCGACGTAAAAGAAGAAGCCGGTGGTCGGATTGGGCGTGCACGGCATGAAAGCGGCGATGTGCTCGGTGTCCGGCAATCGCGCCGCGATCTCGGCGCTCGCGGAGTTCGATAGGAAGACGAGCGACCACATGCCTGGCGAGGGAAACTCGACGAGACCAACCCGCCGGAAGCTCGAGCCACCTTTTGCAAACAGCGTCTGAAAGATCTGTTTGAGGCTATTGTAGATCGGTCGCACGACCGGCATGCGGTTGAGAATATTCTCGCCGACCTCGACCAACTTGCGGCCCACGAAATTGGCGGTCAGGAAACCGAACAGCGTCAGCGTAACAAACACGATGATGAGGCCGAGCCCGGGAATTTTCACTGGCAGATACGTCTCGGGCCGGTAGGCGATCGGAATGAAGGGCCGCACCAGATCGTCCACCCAGTTAATGAACCACCAGGTAAGGCTGACGGTGATATAGGCCGGGGCAACGAGGATCAGCCCGGTGAGGAAATAATTGCGCACGCGGCTGATGACGCCGTGGTGGAACGGCCCGGCTTTGGCAGGCTCCGGCGGAGCGACGGGGTCGTCCGCCGTCGCGATCCCGGCATTGCGGTCGAATTGGTTCATGCGGATCTTATTGGACACCCATTACTCGAGGAGGTTACCGGCCTGCACGCACTCCGGCGAGATGCGCAAAAGTCGCGTCCGATCACTCCACCGTGACCGATTTTGCAAGGTTGCGCGGCTGATCTACGTCGGTGCCCATCACTACCGCGGTATGATAGGCAATCAGCTGCACCGGGATAGCATATACGAGCGGCGTCACCGTGGCGGGCATGGCCGGCAGCGTGAGCTTTGATACCGAGTCCATATGCACCTCATGGGCCCCTTCGGGATCGGTGAGGAGGACGAGCTTCCCTTGGCGCGCCGCCACCTCCTGCATGTTGGACACGCTCTTCTCGAATACCCGATCATGGGGCGCGATGATGATCACCGGCATGGTTTCATCGATCAGCGCAATAGGTCCGTGCTTGAGCTCGCCCGCGGCGTAGCCTTCTGCGTGGATATAGGAAATTTCTTTGAGCTTGAGAGCCCCCTCGAGCGCAAGCGGAAAGCTGGTGCCGCGACCGAGATAAAGGACGTTGCGGCTTTTGGCCAGATCGCGCGCCAAATGCTCGATCTGAGGCTCGAGCGCGAGCGCCTCCGCCATGAGGCGCGGCGTCCCGATCAGCGCGCGCGCCATCTTGCTCTCCGCCTCTTCGGACAGCACCCCGCGGGCACGGCCGGCCGCGATCGCGAGACAGGCGAGCACTGCGAGCTGGCAGGTGAACGCCTTCGTGGAGGCGACCCCGATTTCCGGGCCGGCAAGCGTGGGCATGACGACCTCGCTCTCCCGCGCGATTGTCGAGGTGGGGACGTTTACCACCGAGAGCGAATGCTGCTTGTGTTCTTTGGCGTAGCGCAGCGTCGCCAAAGTGTCTGCCGTCTCGCCCGACTGCGACACGAAGATCGCGAGCCCGCCCGCAGTCATCGGCACCTCGCGGTAGCGGAATTCGGACGCGACATCGATCTCGACCGGCAGGCGCGCAAAACGTTCGAACCAGTATTTTGCGACCAGTCCGGCGTAATAAGCTGTGCCGCAAGCCGAGATCGAGACCCGCTCGAGCGTGCCGAAGTCGAACGGCAACTCGACCGGCAACCGCACGCGTTCGGCGGCCATATCGATATAATGCGCGAGTGTGTGGCCGACGACCTCCGGCTGCTCGTGGATCTCTTTTGCCATGAAGTGGCGATAATTGCCTTTGTCGACGAGAAAGGCCGAGGCTGAGGATCTGAGCACGGCGCGTTCGACCTTGCTGCCTTTGGCGTCACGCACCTCCACGCCCCGGCGCGTGAGCACCGCCGAGTCGCCATCCTCGAGATAGGAGATCGCGTCGGTGAAGGGAGCGAGCGCGATCGCATCGGAGCCGAGATACATTTCGCCGTCGCCGTAACCGATCGCGAGCGGCGAGCCCTTGCGCGCGCCGATGATGAGATCGTTCTCGCCCGCGAACAAAAAGGCGAGCGCGAACGCACCCCGCAGCCGGGGCAGCGCGGCCGCCACCGCCTCGGCCGGCGAGCGGCCATTCTTCATCTCGTGCGTCACCAGGTGGGCGACGACCTCGGTGTCGGTATCGGAGCCGAACTTTGCGCCAGTCTTCTCCAGTTCATCGCGTAGCTCGCGGAAATTCTCGATAATGCCGTTATGGACAACGGCGAGCCGCTCGGTGGCATGCGGATGAGCGTTATGTTCGGTCGGTCGACCGTGGGTCGCCCAGCGGGTGTGGCCGATGCCGATCGCGCCGGTGAGCGGCTCGCGCGCCAGTCTGGCTTCGAGATTGCGCAGCTTGCCCTCGGCACGTCGGCGAGCAAGCTGGCCGGCTTCCAGCGTGGCGACGCCGGCGGAGTCATAACCTCGGTACTCGAGTCGCTTGAGCGCGTCGACAAGCAAGCCCGCCACCGGCTCACGGCCGAGAATGCCTACAATTCCGCACATGCGAGCGGCTGCCTCCTAAGCTGACGGCGCAGGATCATATGCCGACACGGGTATATCGGGGCTCGAGGCCAAAGTGGAAATCGACCTATGTCTCAACTTCTGACGATTAACGCTAATAAGTAGTCGATCTCATCACTTTCCCGGCATGGCTTTCTTGCCCAGTGACATGCGCTCGCGCAACCGCCGCGCCCAGCCCTCCTTGACGACCTGCCGCCCGCGGCCGAGCGCCAGTGCAGCGGCCGGGACATCGTGGGTGATCACCGAGCCCGAGCCCACGTAAGCGCCATCTCCGATCTTCACCGGTGCCACCAGCGCCGAATTCGAGCCAATGAACGCGTCCTTACCGATCTCGGTGCGATGCTTGGCCACGCCGTCATAGTTGCAGGTGATCGTGCCAGCGCCCACATTGGCCCCGGCACCGACGGTTGCGTCGCCGATATAGCTCAGATGATTGGCCTTGGCGCCCGTTTCGATCAGCGCCTCTTTGATTTCGACGAAATTGCCGACGTGAACATTTTCCTGCAGGCGCGCACCGGGGCGCAACCGCGCATAGGGGCCGACCTGCGCACCCTTGCCCACGTGTGCCCGCTCGAGGTGCGAGAAGGAGCGGATCACGGCGTTGTCCTCGACCGTAACGCCCGGTCCGAACACCACGAAGGGTTCCACCACCACGTCGCGACCGAGCTTGGTGTCCGACGACAAGTACACCGTTTCCGGCGCGACCAGCGTGACGCCCTGCTCCATCGCCACCTTACGCAGGCGCTCCTGCAGCACGGCGGCGGTCTCCGCGAGCTGAGCGTTCGTATTGATGCCGCGCACCTCATCCTCCTCGGTCTCGATCACCGTCGCCTTGCATCCCATGGCGCGCGCAATGGCCACGGCATCGGTCAGGTAGTATTCGCTTTTGCGGTTATCGTTGCCGATCCGCTCGAGGATTGCCAGCGCAGTGGGACCGGCGAACGCCATCAGGCCGCCGTTGCAGAGCTTGATCGCCCGCTCGGCCGGGCTCGCATCGATTTCCTCACGGATGGCCACGAGTTCGCCGCCTTCCACCACAAGCCGCCCGTACCCTGCCGGGTCCTGGGGACGAAAGCCAAGCACCACGACTGCCGTCCCCTGGGCGATAGCCTCGCGAATGCGAGTGAGCGTCCGCGGCCGAATAAGCGGTGTGTCGCCGAAAATCACCAGCACATCGTCCGGCGCGCGCGCGATCGCGGCTTTTGCGGCCAGTACGGCGTGAGCAGTTCCGCGTCGCTCCGCTTGCACGAAGATCTCGGCCTCGGGCAGGATCCGTTTGGCTTCAGCCGCCACGGCTTCCCCGCCGAGCCCCACCACCACCGCAGTCATGCTACCGCCCGCCTCGCGCACTGCGTGGAGCACATGGGCCAGCAGCGATCGCCCGGCGATGTCATGCAGTACTTTCGGCCGCGCCGAGCGCATGCGCGTGCCTTCGCCGGCCGCGAGCACAACGGCAAGGCAGCTGCGGTCAAGCGCCAATGGACCTCCTCCGCGGCCGGGCGGCCGCCGGCGCCGTCATATCCGAGTGCGTCGCTGCGGAAAAGATGAAATGCGCGCGGAACCTTCGCCGATCCAATCGGTGCGTCCGATTCGATTCGGCCGCGCGCAATCCTGAGCACGCCGGTTGTAGGACGAATGCACGCACGCCATACTGCCGTTGCCTATGCAGCCCGCACTGTTTCTGCCCACCGCCCGGCAAATCAATTGGCTTCTGCTGATCACTCTGCTCGCGCTCGGCGAGGCGCTCTATCTGCGCTATCTCGCAATCGAATACGCGCCGGTATCCCTCGCCTGTCAGGCCGGTCTCGACACCTGGCTCTGCGCGACGTTTCGGCTGACGATCGTCCTATACAATCACTCGGTATTCGGATGGGTGGCACTCGGCGCAGCTCTGCTCAATCTCCTGCGGCCGTCGATCCTGTTGGTCGCGCTGGCGCTCGCCACAACCGCGTTCGGCTTGGTGTTGCACAATGCGAACCTCGCCGGCGTGGCGGCGGCGCTGCTGCTGCTCAGCTTGGCGCGTCCTGCGCCTGCAGCAGAGTAAAGGCGAGCGCGAGCAAAGCGGCCGAGAGCCAAACGGCTTGCCAGTTGGCGAAGCTTTCGTTGCAAACGATATAGACCGCCGACGCGGCCAGCGTTGCCGCAACCGCGCTCTCGGCCGCCGGGGCCTGCAAGTACCGTTTCCACCTCGCCAGGAGCGCTGCCTTGATCGCGGGCTTTCTCTTGATGACGAGCAAGAGCGGTACTGTCCCGGCGGTGAGCGCGGCGAAGGGAAAATCCCGATAGCGCGGATCGAATACGAGACCCAAGGCCGCCTGCAGCGCCAGCACGGCAAGAGCAATCAGCAGAACACCCAGGGCGAGCGTCACGGCATTGCGTGGACGTTGGGCTACGCGGCCGAGAATTTGTGCGAAGGTGGGTGCGGTCGTCCCCGATGCGAGGGCCGCAGCGCCGATCACCGGCGCCG
>CBFGVM010000112.1:0-11034 GCA_965652015.1 uncultured Alphaproteobacteria bacterium | reverse complement strand
TGCCCAACTGCAGGCGGCAAACCGCGCCCCATTGCGGATCGTCGGCGCGCGGCAATTGGCGACGGAGGGCTTCTTCGGCGCCGATGCGTCGAGCGGCCGCCAGGAGATCGTCCGGAAGATAGGCGATGGCCGCGCCGTCAATTGCATCGAACGATCCCTCCGAACGCATCATCGCAAGCGGACGCCAGCGCTTTTCGCCGATCGGCGCAGCAAGGGGCACAGCGAGCTCGCGCGTCTCGATACTGTGACCGACGGCCAATTGGTCGGCCACGAGCTGCGCCATCGCCGCCACCGTAGGCGCCCGCAGAAGCGCGGCCGCGCCCAAGCGTATGTTGCAAACATCGTTGATGCGCGCGAGGTAGCGCATGCCGAGCAGCGAGGTCCCGCCCAGCGAGAAGAAGTTATCGTCGAGGCCGATACGGTCGTGGCCCAGCAGCTCTTCGAGGATCGCGGCGATCCGCGCTTCGAGCGGCGTCCGCGGCCGCTCCGCCTCCCGCGCGCGTGCGGCCGGCCGCTGCGCCTCGGCGGCAAGCCACAGCCGATCGATCTTTCCGTTCGGCAACCGCGGGATCGCGGCGACGGTCCGGATGGTATCCGGAACCATGTAATAGGGCAGCCGATCGCGTAGATATATCGCCAATCCATCCGCCGGTATCGGCGAATCGATTTCGACGAATGCCGCGAGCCGCCGGCTGTCCAGGGCGTCGCCGATGTCGATGACGGCGGCATTGCGCACCGAGGGGTGGCTGCGCAGGGTCGTCTCGATTTCACCGAGCTCGATGCGGAATCCGCGGACCTTGACCTGCTGATCGCGCCGGCCGAGGAACCGGAGTGTGCCGTCGGGCCCAGCGCGCACGAAATCACCGGTGCGGAACACCTTGCGCCGCCCTTCCGGATCGAGCGGATCGGGAATGAAGCGTTCGGCCGTGCGCGCCGGATCGTTATGATAGCCGCGCGCCAGTCCGGCGCCGCCGACTAAGAGCTCGCCCGCGACTCCCGTGCCCACCGGCCTGAGCATCTCATCGACGACAAGGCAGGAGGTATTGGCGATCGGGCGCCCGATGAAAACAGCCCCGTCGGCATCATCGATACGCGCTGCCGTCGACCATATCGTCGTCTCGGTCGGACCATAGAGATTCCACAAGGTCGTGACGCGCGGACGGATCTTCGCGGCAAGTGCCGGCGGCAGCGCCTCCCCGCCGCATAACGCGGTGAGGCGATTGCCGCCCTTCCAGCCGGCGTCGACCAACATTTGCCAGGTCGCCGGCGTGGCCTGCATTACGGTCACATCCCCGCGCTCGAGACGGGTAGACAGGACTCCGCCGTCGCGCGCACACGCTTCGTCCGCGATCACGACACGCGCGCCGATCGTCAGCGGAAGCAACAGCTCGAGCGCGGCGATGTCGAACGAATACGGCGTGACGGCGAGCAGTGTATCGTCGGGAGACAGCCGCAGCTCTGCCTGCATCGCGGCAAGGAAATTCGCGAGCGCGCCGCGCTGGATCTCAACCCCGAGGGGTCGGCCCGTCGAGCCGGACGTATGGATGATGTAGGCGAGGTCGTCTGCTTCGGCCGGGGCCAGAGCGACGGGTTCCGGGGCGACGCCGGCAGGTTCAATCAACAAAAGCGGTGTGTCGCCTGGAAGTTTCCCCGCCGTTCGGGGATCCGCGATCACAACGGTCGGTCCCGCATCCGCAATGATGGCCGCGAGGCGTTGCGTCGGATAGGAAGGATCGAGCGGGATGTAGCTGGCTGCGGTCCGCAGGGTCGCAAGCATGGCGACCGGTAGCTCGCTCGCGCGCGGCAAGCAGATTCCTACCCGCGCGCCGCGACCGATCCCCTGCCGCGCCAAGACGCCCGCCAGGCGATCGATCCGCCGCACCAGAGCGCGATAGCTGAGATCGCCCGAAACGTCGCTCACCGCGATGGCGTCGGGTCGGGCGTCGGCAGCTCGGGACAACGAGACCAGCACATCGGGTCGGTCGGGAAGCTTCGGCCCGAGGATCGGCTCCGGCTCGCCTCGCGCGAGCGCGAAATCTGAAATTCTGTGCGATGGAGAGGCAACGATCTGATGCAGGATCGCTTGATAGTCGTCGATCAGACGCGCGATGGTGCGCTCTTCCCAAAGGTCGCATCGATAGTCGACCACGCCGAAGATTTGATTGTCGAACTCCTCGATCGTGAACGTCATATCGAAGGGCGCACGATTACGCGTGATCGCAACCGATTCGACCTTGTACTCGCGGTACTGGATCGCGAGACCCGCCACGTTGAGCAGCGTCGCCACCAACCCGCGCGGATCGGCCGAATCGAAGCGCTCCATGCCGAACATGATCTGGAAAATGGGCGAGCGACCCGGTTCTCGCGGCGGAGCCACGTCGCGAACAATCATCGGGAAGGGATAGTCCTGGTGCTCCAGTGAGGTCCGAATGGTTTCATCGATCTGGGCAACCAGTTGGTGAAACGGGTCATCGCCGCGTAGGCGTGTTCTGATCGGCAAAGCATTGACGAGATAGCCGACCATGCGCTCGAATTCCGGTCGCGTGCGCCCGCTCATCGGCGTGCCGATGACGATATCGGATGCTCCGCTGTGGCGATGCAGCAGCACGTTGAATGCCGCCAGCAGCACGCAGAACAAGGTCGTTCCTTCCGCCCGGGCCAGCCCCTTCAGCTCCTCGACGACCGGGCCCTTCACGATGAAGTTGCGCGCCGCGCCCGGACCGAGTGGGCTGAGAGGTCGTGGGTGGTCGAGAGCGAGCGGCAATGACGACGGCGCCCCGTCCAGGTGTTGCCGCCAATAGCGCCGGTGCTCCTCGCCTTGCGCTCCTGCAATAAGCGCGCGCTGCCGTGCGACGAATTGCTCGAAATGCGCCGGGCGCCGGCCCGACGGCAAGGGCAGGCCCGCTTGCAGCGCAAAGTAAGCCTCAATCACCTCGTCCAGGAGGATCGCGATGGAAGCCGCATCCGCGACAATGTGATGGAACTGCAAAAGGACGATGTCGTGATCGCTTCGCCGGAACAGATGCAGGCGGCTCAGCGGACCTTCCTCGACATCAAACGGCTTGTTGGCCTCGGCATGCAGCGCAGCCGAAAACTCGGTCTCGGTCAGTTCGGCCGCCTCGTGCTGCCTCAGCTTGTACAATTCCGCTGGCAACAGCGTCGGCACGGGTCCCACGCCGTCGCTCGGGAAGGCAAACCGCAGATTCTCGTGGCGCAGAACGAGGCTCTGCATGGTCCGGTCGAGATAGTCGGCATTGAGATGCGGGCGGAACGCGAGACAGGCCGCGAGCCCGTAGGCCGGATTGGCAGGGTCGAATCGATTGACGACCCACAGCGCTTCCTGGCCGATCGACATGTTCAGCCCGGGACCGTCGACTTCCACGGGATCGATGGCGCCAGCCCTGGTATCGGTGCTGATCGCCTCGACGATCGCGGGGGCGATCGTGGAGAGGGTCGGCCGTTGCAGGAATTTGCCGACGGGGAGCGCGACTCCCAGCTCGATCTCGATGCGATTCTTCAGCTCGAACGCTGTCAGTGAATCGAGCCCCAGCTCCTGCAGGGGGCGTTCGAGCTCGATCGCCGCCGGCTCGACCTTTAGGACCGTCGCAACCTTGCGCCGCAAGTAGTTCGAGACGATGTCCTGCCGTTGTCCATCCGACGCCACGACAATGGTCGATCTCACGTGCTGGTTGGAACCACCGTCGCCGTCGAGCGATACCCGCGCGAAGCCCGAGGTTCGCGGAGACGAGCCGATGAGCGCGAACGACTGCGCGAGCTTCGACCAAGTGATCTCCGCAAATGCCACGTCCATCGGAGCATGGCGTAGCGCGGCCCCAACTGCCGCCAGGGCAGCGGCAGCCGGCATGACCTGGATCCCGGCACCGCTGATGTAGCGGGCCACGTCCTGCCGCCGTGCAAGATAGCCGCGATCCCCGACCGGTCCGAATGCGATCGAGGTCGCCGGCAGCCCGCAAGATCGGCGGAAGGCGGCAATCGCATCGAGCATGCGGTTCGCCGCCGCATAATGGGCCTGGCCCGGGGAACCGAGCGTCGCCGCGACTGAGGAATAGAGGACGAAAAAATCGAGCCGCGCCGAACGGGTCAGCTCATGAAGATGCCAGGCGCCCAGAACCTTGCCGGTGAAGACGCGGCGAATCCGATCGGGAGCCAACTTTTCGATGAGCGCGTCGTGGAGGGGGCCGGCGGGGTGCACAACTCCGGGCCGGGGCTGACCCGCGCGCTCGCCGGCCGCGCGCCCCGCCCGGACTCCTGAACGGGTTCCGACATCGGCGCTGACCACCGTCACCGCCGCCGCGCCGTCGGATCGCAAGCCGCTCAGCGCCTCTTCCACCTCGGCCGTAGGCTTGCGCGAGCGGCCCACGAGCACCAGCGAACGCGCGCCGTTGTCGACGAGCCATCGCGCAGTTTCCAGCCCTAAACCACCGGTCCCGCCGGTGACGAGGTAGGTCGCGTCGGAAATGATCGGGAGGCTCGCACCCGCTTGTTCCTGCACCAGCGCGTTCTTGTCGTCGAACGACACGACGACCTTTCCGATGTGTCGCGCTTCCGACATGCGCCGAAACGCGGTGGCGACCTGAGCGACGGGAACCGTAGTCACCGGCATCATCTGGAGCTGGCCGCGCGCCAATTTCGTCAACACGACCTCGATCTCCGCGCGCAGCAGGTGCGGCTGCTCCGTCGCCAATTTTGCGAGATCGATTGCATGGA
The DNA here is from genome assembly GCA_965652015.1 of uncultured Alphaproteobacteria bacterium. Taxonomy (GTDB): domain Bacteria; phylum Pseudomonadota; class Alphaproteobacteria; order Rhizobiales; family Xanthobacteraceae; genus VAZQ01. The sequence continues at coordinate 6,306 of CBFGVM010000112.1, read as the reverse complement.
ACGCGGCATTGTTGCGCAGGACATGGAGCCCCAGCGGGGTATCGGCGTAGATGTCGCGTTTGCCGATCTCGAGAAAACGGCCGCCTGCGGCGAGAACCGAAACGCTCTTCTCGAGGAAGGCGCCGGGCAGGGAATTGAGCACGACATCGACCCCGCGGCCGTCGGTCTTCCATCGTACGTCATCCGCGAAGGCGAGCGAGCGCGAATCGAATACATGCTCGACGCCGCGTCGATGGAGATAGGTTCGCTTTTGCTGACTTCCGGCTGTCGCGAGAATTTCGGCGCTCAGCGCTTGCGCGATGCTGACCGCCGCCAGCCCGACTCCTCCCGCCGCGGCATGGATCAGCACGCGCTCGCCGCGCTTGAGGCGGGCAAGCGTCACGAGTGCATAGTGCGCCGTCGCAAAGGCGACCGGGACCGCGGCGGCGGAGGCGAATGACAGCCGACGGGGAATCGCAAAGATCCTGTCGGCTGCAACGGCGACATGGGACGCGAGGCATCCGGGCGTCACTGCGACCACGCGCCGGCCGATCCAACTGCGATCGACGCCTTCACCGACCGCCGAAATGATGCCGGCACATTCGAAGCCGAGTCGCTGCCAGGCCGGCTCCTCTTCCGCCTCCGGCGGCAGCAGGCCGGTCGCGGCCATCACGTCGCGGAAATTCAGCCCGGCCGCGCGCACCTCGATCACCACCTCGCCGGGTTGCGGTTCGGGCCGGTCGATGCAGGAGAGCACCAGGTTCTCGATCGAGCCCGGCGCGCTCATGGCGACGCGAAAGGCCGGCATGCGGGTCTTGGTGTCCCACTGGCGGCGGCGCGGCGGCCACGAATCCTCTGCGACCGGCTCCAACCTTGCCCCGAAACGCTCGCTGCCCCGCAGCGCGATTTCCGTTTCCCCGGTATCCGCCACGATCTCGTCGAGCAGAGCCTGGGCCGAGACCGCCGCGGGGTCGAGGTCGACGAGGACCGGCCGGTAATCCGGGTGCTCGTTGGCGAGCGTGCGCAAGAAGCCGGTCATTCCGGCATGGAGAAACGAACCATTGTGTTCCGATGTCACGGCTGGCTTCGCGCCGCCCGCGGTTGCCACCCACAATCGCGGCTTGGCTGGCTGGCTCCCAAGCGCCTGCACCAAAGCCGTCACGCCCTCGATGGCGACGCGGCATGCACTAACGAGACCGGCCGCCGTCGGACGGCGCGCCGCCTCATCGAGCGCCCAAAGATGAATGACGTGAGTGGGGCTCCGCTCCATCGTGGCGAACACGCGGCTCAGGCTCGCGGCGCTTGATGTCGCTTCATAGCGGTCTCCGGCGATTCGCGCGTCGCGACCGCCCTTGAAAACGAGCGCAGCCTGCCCACCACATCTCGCGATCGCTCGCGCAAGCGCCTCCCCGACCCCGCCACGATCGGCCAGAATCACCCAGTCTCCGACGAGATCGCGGGGCGCTGCGGACAGTGCCTCGACCGGAGCTGCAAGGCTCACCCAACGTTCGCGATAAAGACCGGTCGAAACACTGTCTCGCTTGCGGTTCGACGGCGCGACGCGAAGGCAACGCAGACCATCGATCGCCGCCACCAGGCGGCCGGTGTCATCGATGATCGAAATATGTGTGACGATCTCGGTTGCGCTGTCCTCGAGGACGTGGGGACGCGCAAAGATCGTGCCGGGGGGCTCGCGAAAAAATCGCAATCGATCGATGGCGAAGGGAATCGTGACGTCCGCACCGGATGGCGCATCGTCGCCGAAGGCGCGCAGGCCGCGCGTCACCTGCAGGCAGGCGTCGAGCACAGCCGGGTGAAAGACGTATCTATCCGCATCGGTGATCGATGCCGGCACCACGATCTTGCCGAGCGCGCAGCCCTCCGCATACCAGATGGTCTCGACCCCCTGGAATGCCGGGCCGAAGGTGTGCCCTTCCTTGGCCAGATCGCGGTAGAAACGCGCGCGGCCCACTTGCGGCGGCGGCTCGATCTTCGGTGTCCACGGATCGATCGGAAATTCGGGAACCTGCCAGCTGCGAACGCGCCCTGTTGCGCGCAATACCCAATCGGTGCCGGCGCCGCGCTGTCGGCTGCGCACCCGAACGATTCCACGGGCCTGATCGAGCGACGTTTCGATCAGCGTCGAAGTTTCGGCGCTGAGAAACAATGCTTCGTGAAAGGAAACCGCCTCGATCTCGAGCCGCCCTTCGCCCAGCACCTGGCGTGCGGCCGCGAGCATCAGCTCGACGTAACCGGCCGCCGGGAACAAGGCCGCACCGTCGATGCGGTGGTCTTGAAGATAGCGCGGAGAGTTCGCGTCGATTTCGGACTGCCAGATCGGCTCGGTGGATTTGAGACGGTACCCGAGCAGTGGATGCACCGGGCCGTCCAAGCGCGCCGCGCGACTCTCCTCCGATTCCGCCCAATGTACTTGCTTCTCCCACGGATGGCCGGGCAGCTCTATGAACTTCCAGTTCCGCGGTACGATCGCGCGCCAGTCGATCGCTACGCCGTGTGCGTGCAGCGATGCGACGGCCGAGACGATCGATTCGGCATCCGGTCGCTCGCGGTGAAGTGTTCCGAGCGCAAGCCCTTCGCGATGGCGTCCGGCAAGGCACGCGCGGATCGGCGTGATCAGCGACGGATGCGCTCCGAGCTCGAGGAACGTGTCGAAGCCGGCATCGATCGCCTCGTCGATCGCCCGCTTGAACAACACGGGCTGGCGCATGTTGCGGCACCAGTAGTCGGCGTCGAGCTCCTCCCCGTGGATGGCCTCTCCGGTCACGCTCGAAAACATTGGAACAGCCACCGCCTGCGACTGCAGACCTTGAAGGCTGTCACCCAACTCGCCGGTGAACGCATCCATCTGGTGGCTATGGAATGCGTAGTCGACGCGCAAAATCTGACACAGCACGTCCGCTTGCTCGCGGCCGACCTCCGCGATCAATTGATCGAGCAAGGCACGGGGCCCGGCGATGCTCACCAGCTCCGGGCCGTTGATCGCGGCAACTTCGAGCTGTCCGTCGAATTTTTCGAGATAATTCCGCACGCGACCGGCGGCAAGTCCGACCGCGGCCATACCGCCCTGCCGCCGCGCCCGCTCCTGCAGCCGGCTGCGATGATAGACGACGTCCACGGCTTGCGGCAGCGAGAGCGCCCCGGCGACGTAGGCCGCGGCGATTTCGCCGATGCTGTGCCCGACCACCGCCGCGGGCTGGATGCCCCATGCCGCCAACCGCTCGGCAAGCGCCACCTGCAGGGCGAATATCGCCGGTTGAGCGACGGCGGTCTCGTTGATCCGCGAGCAGTCCTCAGTTCGCGCCAGCTCGTCGAGCAGCGACCATCCGGACTGCTGCGAAAAAAGTCGGTCACAATGCTCGACGGTCTCTCGAAACAGCGAGTCTTGCCGCAGAAGCCCGCGTCCCATGCCCCACCACTGGGCTCCTTGCCCGGTGAACACGAATGCGAGCCGTCGATCGCTTGTTCTGCGACCGGATATCACGGCTGCGGACGTCTCGCCGGCAGCGATCGCGCGCAGCACGCTAACCGCTCCGTCGGCGGATTCGGCCGCCACCACCAATCGATGATCGAGATGAGAGCGTCGCAGCGCCAAAGTTCCCGCGACGTCCGCAAGCGCGCACGGACGCGCTTCGAGCGTTTCCGCGAGGTCGGCACAGACGGTCGTCAGCGCGCTCTTGCTGGCCGCCGATACCGGGACGAGCGTCGGCCACCAATCAGGCGAAGCATGATCGAAAATAGGTTCCGTTGGTTTCGGCGGCTCTTCGACGATCGCGCAGGCGTTCGTGCCGCCGAAGCCGAAGGAATTGACGGCTGCTATCCTCGAGCGATAGCCGCTCGGCCATGTCCCGAGCTTGCGCTGCACGCGGATGCCGAGGCCGTCGAAATCGACGTGAGGGTTTGGGCTCTCGAAGTGCAGGCTCGGCGGAATCTCTCCGTGCCGCACGCACAGAGCCGCCTTGATCAACCCCGCGATACCGGCCGCCGGCTCGAGGTGGCCGATATTGGTCTTGATCGAACCGATGATGCACGCGCGGTGCCCCGTGCGGCCTTCGCCGAACACCGTACCGATCGCGCCCGCTTCGATCGGATCACCGACCGCGGTCCCGGTACCGTGCGCTTCGACATAGCCGATATGGCTCGGACGAACGCCGCCTCTCGCGCAGGCCTGCTGTAGCATGGCGATCTGCGCCTCGCGACTGGGAACCGTGATGGTACTCGTGCGGCCGTCCTGATTGACGGCGGTGCCCCGGATCACGGCATGGATACGGTCGCGATCGAGCAGCGCCCGTGACAGGAGCTTGAGGATCACGATGCCGGCACCTTCGCCGCGTACATAGCCGTTCGCGCGCGCATCAAATGCCTTGCAGCGGCCATCCGGCGACAGCATCGCCGCCCGACTGAAGGTTATGGTGACATCGGGCGTGAGCATGACATTGACGCCACCGACCATGGTGGCGTCGCATTCGCCAGTCAGCAGGGCCGTGCAAGCTGCATCGAGCGCTACGAGCGACGACGAACACGCGGTATCGATCGCCAGGCTTGGCCCCCGCAGGTCGAGCCGGTGCGATAACCGGTTGGCCACGATGCTGAGTGCGCCGCCGGTGGCGGAGTGAACGTCGATTTGTCGCCGGCCGAACTGCTGGATTCCGTGGTAGTCGCTGTGTGAAACGCCGATGTAGACGCCGGTGCGGCTGCCAACCAGGCTTTCAGCTGGAATGCCCGCGTCTTCAAGCGCACGCCACGCGACTTGCAACAATAATCGCTGCTGCGGATCCATCTGCGCCGCTTCACGCGGCGAGATTCCGAAAAAGCCGGCATCAAACGAAGCGACGTCGCGCAACAGGCCGGCACGCCGACAGATCGTCTTGCCCGGCGTCCCGGGCGTCGGATCGTAGACCGCATCGACGTTCCAGCGGTCGGCCGGGACCTCGACGATCGCGTCGCCTCCCCGGCAGAGAAACTGCCAAAGCGCGTCCGGCGACTCAACGCCGCCCGGGAATGAACAGCCGATGCCGATGATGGCGATTTGGTCGGTGGATTTCGAAATGCCGGCGGTGTGCAGCATGCCCACTGCGCCCGTCATGCAAGAGACATGTGAGGCCGCCATGCCAACGACGGCGGGATCAGGTCTGCCCGGGCATAACCTCGCGCACAGACGACAGCGGGGAAAGCAACCCGGCGGTGCGCCGCCAGGATCGGCGATCCAATTTGCCTCGGCGGACAACGGCAGCAACTGCGGACTTCGGCCGCCGACATGTCCATCAGCCCCCTATCAGCTCATCACCCGCTTTTACACACACGCAGGCGACGGATAGCCAAGTCGAGTATACACGGAGCCCCAATCCAGAGCTAATCGGGACGCCGTTTGCTGGTCGAGCGTCGGCGCCGGCGACATCCCGTGCAGATGCTCCTGCGCGTAAGCCTCCATCGCATATTTGACGCGCTCGAAGTCACCAAGGTTCAAGTCGCGGTAGATCCTCTTCACCGTTTCCACAGGATCAGCCACAAGCTCCTCATAACGAACGACTATCGCGTCTCCCGGCGGCAGCGTGGCGAGCGAATCGAGCAGTTGATTCATCAGCTTCGGGTATGCCCACAGAATGTGACCATCAATGTCCGCCGGACGGTAGTCCTGCAGGGCGAGGATCGGGAGCATGCGGCGATAGAACTTCCGCATCGAGTGAAATACTGCCGACGGGTCGCGATGGATGTGGATGAATTTCGCACGCGGGAACAAGGCCAGCAGAAGAGGTATTCGCGCACTGTGCGCCGGGTTCTTCAGGAGCAGCCGTCGACCGGGGTTGAGTGCTGCCAGTTTCGCCAGGTAATAGCGGAGAGCGTCTCGCCACAACCGTAGGGTCTCCTCGTTCCCCGCCGCGAACAGAACTTCCTCCGCGAATACGGAAGTCATCTCCCTCGGGAAATAGATGCAGTTGAAAAAGGAAGGGGCACCCATCGTCGCAAGAGCGAGCTCCTCCTCTTGCGGCGATTCCGGATCGATCCGTACATCGTCCATCGGACGGGTCCGCGGGATAAACCGCAGAACGATGCGGCGGGTGATAAAGTCAAAAGGATTGGGATAGAAGTCGTACGGCCGAAGCACATCAACGATGGTGGGAAAGCAGAACCCTGGATCCCGGCTCATCAAATTGTGCAGGAGCGTGGTGCCGCTGCGCCAGTGCCCGACGATGAAGACTGGAGGCGGATCGAACGACACCGCCTCGACGCGGCGCGCCACCCGCAATGCCTCGATCGTGCAGCCCGGCCAACGCAGCAGGGCACCCGCGAAGATGATCGCGATCTGCA
>CBFGVM010000111.1:0-11039 GCA_965652015.1 uncultured Alphaproteobacteria bacterium | reverse complement strand
CGCGGCGGCTGGATCCACGCGCTTCCCGCCCGCATGACGATCGCGCCCTGGCCGTCGAGCTCGGTCTTGATCCAGCCTTTGAGCACGTAGATCATCTGGAAATCGACGTCGTGATAGTGCCGCTTCGACACCTCTTCCGGCCGGCAAGGCGGAATGAAGCGGATCACGTGCGCCCGCACCATCCCGTTGGTCGCGTCGGCAATGCCGAGATCGCGGTAGTTCGCGTAGCTGCGCAATCCGCCCTGGAAGTCTTCCTCCCGGTGATGGCTGGCAACAAACCGCTGCCGGGGCCGGGCCTTGCTCCGCACCGTGCTTGTCGGCTTGGGCACAGTGCGCCGTTTCGTTCCCGTCCGCCGTGCCGTCCGACGCGCTGTGGACTTCGCATTGGTTCTGGCCATGAGTTCCTCCCGTATCGGGCCATGCTAGCCGCTTTGCGGATGCAAGACCAACGAACCCTTTTCCTCGCTGCCGCAAGAGGCTAAAGGACACCTTATATATCTCTATGCCGACAGCGGTTCCGGAGCATCCAAGGCATGCCGCGCACGCTCTACGATAAGATCTGGGAAGACCATCTGGTGGATCAGCAGCCGGACGGCACCTGCCTCATCTACATCGACCGGCATCTCGTCCACGAGGTGACGAGCCCGCAGGCGTTCGAAGGACTACGCCTGTCCGGCCGCAAGGTGCGTGCGCCGGAGAAGACGCTTTGCGTGGTCGACCATAACGTGCCGACCACCGACCGTAAGGCGCCCAATCCCGATCCCGAGAGCGCGGCGCAGATCGCTTACCTCGCGGAGAACGTCAGGCTGTTCGGCCTCGACTATTTCGACGAGTTCGACAAGCGTCAGGGCATCGTCCACATCATCGGGCCGGAGCAGGGCTTCACGCTTCCCGGCACCACGCTGGTTTGCGGCGACAGCCACACCGCAACCCACGGCGCCTTCGGCGCGCTCGCCTACGGCATCGGCACCTCCGAAGTCGAGCACGTGCTGGCGACGCAGACGCTGATCCTGGCCAAATCCAAGAACATGCGCGCCGTGGTCGACGGGAAACTTCCCGCCGGCGTCACCGCCAAGGACATCATCCTCGCCATCATCGGCGAGATCGGCACCGCCGGCGCGACCGGCCACGCGCTCGAATATGCCGGCGAAGCAATCCGCTCACTGTCCATGGAAGGGCGCATGACGGTCTGCAATATGTCGGTCGAGGCCGGCGCGAGAGCCGGTTTCATCGCCCCGGATGAGAAGGCGTACACCTACCTCAAGGATCGGCCGCGCTCGCCCAAAGGCAAGCTTTGGGACGAGGCCATGCGCTACTGGGAGTCGCTGCACTCGGACGAGGGCGCGCATTTCGATCGCGAGATCAGGCTGGATGCAGCCAAGCTCCCGCCGCTCGTCACCTGGGGCACGAGCCCCGAGCAGGTCGTCTCGGTGACCGGCAGCGTCCCGCGTCCCCACGATATCGCCGACGAGAACAAGCGCCGTGCCGCCGTCAATTCGCTCGCTTATATGGGACTCCAGGGCGGCGAGAAGATCACCGATATCGCGCTCGACCGGGTTTTCATCGGCTCCTGCACCAACGCGCGCATCGAGGATTTGCGTGAAGTCGCCCGCGTGGTCGACGGCAGGAGCGTCAAGCCGAGCGTCAAGGCGATGATCGTGCCGGGCTCCGGCCTGGTGAAGGAGCAGGCCGAGGCGGAAGGGCTCGACAAGATCTTCCTCAAAGCCGGCTTCGAGTGGCGCGAGCCGGGCTGCTCCATGTGCCTTGCGATGAACCCCGACAAGCTTGCTCCCGGCGAGCGCTGTGCCTCGACCTCGAACCGCAATTTCGAGGGCCGCCAGGGCTACAAGGGTCGCACGCACCTGGTCTCGCCCGCGATGGCGGCGGCCGCCGCAATCGCCGGCCATTTCGTGGACGTGCGGGAGTGGCACTAAGCCTGCATCAAGGACCGAGATCGCGTCCCGGCTGCCACCAGCAGCGCATCCTGGGAACGATGACCGTCCCGCTCGGGCGATTTTCCACCGCGAGCCAAGAGCCGCATTCCCGCACGTGGCCCGGGCCCGGATACTCGTAGGTGTAAGGAACCGGGTACGTCGTGGAATAGGTCCGGTAGGGATAGGCGGGTGTGACGCGAATGCGGGTGCGCGCGCGGCCGGTCCGCGGACTGGACGGCGCGGATAATTCCAGATTGCGCGGCGTGTCGGACGGGAACTGCGCGAAGCACTCGGGCGCTGACGCAAGCACGGCCGCGCTTGCCAGAACGATGACCGCTGTTGCCCGCCTCATCTTTGCCCTCGCCCGTTGAGTCTCCTACGCTCGCCCATCGCAGCACGGCCGTCAACGTCCGAGCCGTCGTGCGTGCGAAGACGGCAAATGCCTTGGCCGGCTCTGCGCGCTCGCCTAAAACTGCGGCCATGGCCGATCCGACATTTGCCGATCCGCTCGCCTGGCGTACCGTGAAGGCGCCGTCGCTCGCGGAGCTTGAAGGGCTCGCCGAGGAGGCTTTTCGCCGCTTGCCGCAGAAATTCCGCGCGCTGTGCGAGGGTCTCGTCATCCGGGTCGAGGATTTCCCGACCGAGGAGGTATTGGAGGAGCTGGGTGCGGAGTCGGAATTCGAGGTGCTCGGCCTGTTCCAAGGCGTCGGCCTGCCGTTTCGATCGGAAAGCGTCTCCGGACAGATGCCGAACATGGTGTGGCTCTATCGCCGCCCGATTCTCGACTACTGGGCCGAGCACGACGAAGCATTGGGCGTGATCATCACCCACGTGCTGGTGCACGAGATCGGCCACCATTTCGGTCTCTCCGATGATGACATGGCGGCGATCGAGGCGAGCGTGACGTGATCGATCCGCGCCGGCCGAGACGTGGCGGCGCGCGGCTTGACAAAACGCCCTCGGTGTCATGAAAGAAAGCAGTCTCTAAGCAAACGAGCCAAGCCCATGGAAAAATTCACCACGCTCGAAGGCGTCGCGGCGCCGCTCAAGATGATCAATGTCGACACCGACATGATCATTCCCAAGCAATATCTCAAAACCATCAAGCGCACCGGGCTGGGCGAGGGCTTGTTCGCGGAGAAGCGCTACCGCGACGACGGCAGCGAGAACCCGGATTTCGTCCTCAACAAGCCCGCCTATCGCAAGGCCAAGGTTCTGGTTGCCGACGACAATTTCGGTTGCGGCTCTTCGCGCGAGCACGCGCCGTGGGCGCTGATGGACTTCGGCATCCGCTGCGTGATCTCGACCTCGTTCGGCGACATCTTCTACAACAACTGTTTCAAGAACGGGCTGCTGCCGATCCGGGTCAAACCGGAAGAATTGGAAAAGTTGTTCGACGACGCCGAGCGCGGCGCCAATGCGACGCTGTCGATCGACCTCGAGAAGCAGGAGATCAGGGGTCCCGACGGCGGGGTGATCAAGTTCGACATCGATGCGCACCGCAAGCATTGCCTGCTCGAAGGCCTGGACGATATCGGCCTCACCATGGTCAAGCAGGACAAGATCGCGCGCTTCGAGCAGAAGTCGAAGGCCGCGCGCGCCTGGGTGTGAATCAACTCAGAACTCAGTCATGCGCGGGCTTGACCCGCGCATCCATCTTCTTCGCACAAAAGTTTTCCCAAAGGTCGATGGATTGCCGAGTCAAGCCCGGCAATGACGGTCGTGAGGCCGTGCCCTCACGCCGCTTCGACGTGGGCGACTTGATAGAGGCACGGCTCCGCTTCCTCGACGAGCTCGCCGAAACGCGGCCATTTCTTGCGGAACTCGGGTGAGTGGTGAGCGGCCTCGAGCTTCTCGCGGTTGCTCCATTGGACATAGTTGACCACGTGGCTGCCGTCCTCGCTCTTGTGCAGGCTCACCGACACGAAGCCCGGCTGGGTCGCCATGAATCGGGCGCGCTCCGTCATCAGCTTGAGCACTTCGGCTTGGTGGTTTGGCGGCACTTTTACGGTCGTGATCTGGGTCACGATGTCGTTGTTTTCGCTTATTTCGGGCATGTGAGTGTCTCCCGGTTGTCCGCCGAGACAACGCGCAAAGCCAGGGTGAAGTTTCGGCCCTTTTAGACGCGCTCGGCCTCGCGGCTGCGCGCCTCGATCGCTTGCGCGATGGCGACGGTGCGCCGCGCCATCTCGGCGTGTAACCGCTCGACCATGCGGCCCTCGAGCTGCACGACGCCCTTGTCTCTGTTTTCCGGCAAGTCGAACGCCGCAATGATCTTCTTCGCCTGAGCGACCTCTTCCGCGCTCGGCGAGAAAGCTGCGTTGCACGGAGCGATCTGGTTGGGATGGATGAGGGTCTTGCCGTCGAAGCCCATCCCCCGCGCTTCGCTGCACTCGCGCGCGAAGCCGTCCGCGTCGGCGAGATCGTTATAGACGCCGTCGATGATGTCGAGGCCGAAGGCGCGCGCCGCCGCCACGCAGTTCATCAGCCACGGCAACATCGCCGCGCGTCCGGGCGTGATTCTCGCCCGCGTCTCCTTGGCGAGATCGTTGGTGCCCATGACGAAAGCCGTGAGCCTGGTTTCGATGTCGCTCGCCGCCGCCGCGATGTCGCGCGCGTTGAGCACGGCGAGCGGCGTTTCCATCATCGCCCATACCCGGATCTTCTGGTCGGCGCTGATGTCGACGAGGCGCTCGGCTACATCCTCCAGGTGGTCGGGGCGCGACACCTTCGGCACCAGCACCGCGTCGGGCTTGGCCTTGGCGACGGCGTTGAGATCGTCCAACCACCACTGCGTGTCGAGGCCATTGATGCGCACGATCACCTCGCGTGCGCCGAAGGAGCCTGCGGTCACTGCGTCCATGACCTGTTGGCGCGCGGCGGGTTTGGCCTCGGGCGCAACCGAATCCTCGAGGTCGAGGATCACGGCGTCGGCCGGCAGAGTGCGTGCTTTCTCGATCGCGCGGGCGTTGGAACCCGGCATGTACAGCACGCTCCGGCGCGGACGGATGTTCATGTTGCTGTGCCCCTGCAACGCGTTCTAGCCTATCGCGGGAATGCCTGCCACTCTCTCGAACGATGTTCCAGGCGACACATGGCTTGCCGGCGTTGACGGCTGCGCGGGCGGATGGGTCGTTGCCCTGGCGGATCGCGAATTTGCCAACATCTCGCTCCGTCAAATCGTGTCATTTGCCGAGTTGTTCTCGGACGGCGAAGAACCGAGCGTGGCGGCCGTCGATATGCCTATCGGCTTGCCGGAGCAGACGGGGCCGAAGGGTAGAACGCCGGAGCGGTTGGTGCGGCCGCTTCTTGGCGCACGCCAATCCAGTGTCTTTTCGATCCCGTCCCGGGCCGCCGTCTACGCTGGTGCCGATCGCAATGAACCGGACGAGCGAAAGCGCTTTCTTCGTGCGTGCGACATTGCCCGCGCAACTTCAGCGCAGGGGAGGGCCGTTGCTAAGCAGGGCTTCCACATCTTTCGCAAGATCGTGGATGTAGATCTCTTCCTGCAGCGACGTCCCGATTTGCGGACGCGGATCTTTGAGGTGCATCCCGAGGTCGCTTTTTGGCGAATGAACGGTTTTAATCCGGTAGCAGAGCCCAAGAAGATAAAGGGCAAGCCGAATCAAATTGGCATCGAGCTGCGCGCGCGGCTGCTCGTCAGTGCCGGCGTGCCGGCGAATACAGTCGATATTCCGTTGCCGAAGCCGATTGCGCGCGACGACTGGATCGATGCTCTGGCGTCTTTGGTCGTGGCACGTCGATTGGCGTGTGGCGAGGCCATTTCTTTTCCGTCGCCGCCGGAGATCGACGGGCTCGGGATTCCGATCGCCATCTGGACGTGACGAGACTCAGGTTGAGGCAACTCTCACGCCGCCTTGCGCTTCGCCTCGATCAGCTTTCGATTGATCAGACATTCTGCGATCTGCACGGCGTTGAGCGCCGCGCCCTTGCGCAGATTGTCGGACACACACCAGAGCGCGAGCCCGTTCTCCACCGTCGGGTCCTCGCGGATGCGGCTGACATAGGTCGCATCTTCGCCCGTAGCCTCGTAGGGCGTGACGTAGCCGCCGGCCTCGCGCTTGTCGATGACGATCACGCCGGGCGCGTCGCGCAGAACCTCGCGCGCCTCCTCCGCCGTGATCGGGTTCTCGAACTCGATGTTCACCGCCTCGGAATGGCCGACAAAGACCGGCACCCGCACGCAGGTGGCGACCACCTTGATCTTGGGGTCGAGGATTTTCTTGGTCTCGGCCACCATCTTCCACTCTTCCTTGGTGAAGCCATCCTCCATGAACACGTCGATGTGGGGGATCACGTTGAAGGCCATGCGCTTGGTGAACTTCTTCGGCGTGATCTCGTCGAGCGTGTAGACTGCCTTGGTCTGCGTGAACAATTCGTCCATCGCCTCCTTGCCGGCGCCCGAAACCGATTGATAGGTCGCGACCACGACGCGCGTGATCTTCGCCCTGTCGTGCAACGGCTTGAGCGCGACCACGAGCTGTGCGGTCGAGCAATTCGGATTGGCGATGATGCCTTTCTTGCGGAAGCCCGCGACCGCATCCGCGTTGACCTCCGGCACGATCAGCGGAACGTCGGCGTCGTAGCGCCAGCAGGAGGAATTATCGATCACGACCGCGCCGGCGGCCGCGATCTTCGGCGACCATTCCTTCGATACCGCGGCCCCCGCCGACATCAGGCAAATATCGACGTCGGAGAAGTCGTGATGCTCGAGCGCTTTGGTCTTGAGCGTCGCGTCGCCGAAGCTGACCTCGCTGCCCTGGCTGCGGCGCGAGGCGAGCGCGACTACCTCGTCGGCGGGAAACGACCGCTCGGCGAGAATGCCGAGCATTTCGCGGCCCACATTGCCCGTGGCTCCGACCACCGCGACCCTGTAACCCATTGTCAGCTCCAAAGTTTTTCGCCGCCGCCAGCGAGCGTAACGCGAAGGTTTCTAGGCGAGAATGTAGGCCCTGACAATGCCGATTCGAAGGCGGAGCGAAGGCAGAGCGCTATTTCTGAAACGGGTTCTGCCACCCGCGCGGAGCCCGCGCGGGGAACGCCGCCTCGAGATAATCGAGCATCGCCTTGCGGTCGCCGTCATTCGGCCGCGGCATGTTGTGCCGCTGCGTCATCCAGTCGAGCGTATCGTCCCATTGCCGGCGCGTCTGTCCCTGCTGCGCAACGATCTTGAATCCATGACAGGGGGTGCAGGCATAAAACGTCTGCTCGCGCCCGGGGCCGTCGGGATAATCCTCCGGGCTTTCATCGCGCGGCGTGAACGCGGGCTGTTGGGCGGCGGCAGGGGCAGCCGCAAGCGCCGCCGCGAGCGATAGGAGACAGGCGGCCAGACGTGGGTTCATGCAATGCGAATCGCGATGCGATGCATCGGATTGGCGCCATAACCCTGCGGATTCCAGCTGCCCGCGACATGCGGCTGCATGACGCCGCGGGAATCAGTCGCTCGCGTCCAGATCTCGTAATAGCCCTCGCTCGGCAGCTTTACCGTCGCGGTCCAGCGCTGCCAGTCGTAGGGATTTTTTGGCGCGCTAAGCTGGGCACGCTTCCACGACGCGCCGAAGTCGATCGAAACGTCGACGCGCCTTACCGTGAAGTCGCCGGCCCAGGCGGCGCCGCGCAGCTTCACCTCGCGCACGTCCTTGCCGAAGCTGGTGCCGTTCATCGGATTGGTGATGATCGAACGTACCGGCATCGATTCGAGATCCCGGAAGTTCTTCTCGTCCGGCCGATCGCCGGGCACCATCGGAGTGATGGCGATCCGATACGATGTTCCGCCCATCCCCGGACCGTCGTGCACCTTGTCGCGCACCCAGATGCGGGTGAGCCACTTCGACGACACCGAGCCGGGCCAGCCGGGGATGATCAGTCGCACGGGCCCGCCGTGAATGTTCGGCAGCGGCTGACCGTCCATGGCAAACACGATGAGATTGTTGGGATCGAGCGCCTTCTTGATGGGGATGCCGCGCGAGATCGCATCCTTGCTGGCATCGGCTAAGTTGCGGTCAGCGCCGTAATGACCCGTGAACACGGCGGAGGATTTGACGCCCGCTGCCTTGAGCACGTCGGCAAGTCGCACGCCGGTCCACTCGGCGCAGCCCACGCCGCCGTTGGTCCACTGGTTACCGCGCGCCTGGGGCGAAAAGAACGAGCGGCCATTGCCACCGCATTCCAGCACCATGCGCTGCGTCACCGGCCGGAACTTCGCCTTCAACTCGGCCAGCGTGAGGTCGAGCTTCTGATTCACGTCGCCGTCGACGACGACCTTCCAGTTGTCGGCATCCTTCGCCGCTTCCGGAATGTGACCGTTATTGCGGATGAAGAACTTGTCGATCGGAGTCGTATCGTCGTCGAGCAGATGTTCGGGCGTCTCCGCCACCAGCGGGCGATCGCCGAGCACGACCAGCTTGTCGCTCTTGCCGGGAAAACTGAGATATTGCGGCCCTTTGGGCGGCGCGGCAGGCGATTGCGCGAGCGCGGCGGGAATCAATCCCGCGGGCATCTGATCGGCGAAAGGAATGGTACCGCCGACCGCCGCGCCTAGCGCCGCGAGACCGCTGGCGCCCAAGAACCCACGGCGGTCGATCCGCGTCCGGCGGCCGAAGACGACCGCATCGGCTCGCTCCTGATCATCGTGGTAAAGTTCATCGATTGAGCGCTCCATGCGGTCCGGCATCGCTGTCTCCCTGGTCGTTTATTCTATAGACTGCAAAATTGGAGAATATTCCATCTGGAAGCGCGAAAATATCAAACAAATTTCCCTGCCGGCATGAGGGAATTTTGACACACCCGGCCATGAAGTGATGGTGGCGTGGCCTTCGCTCCTGTTACGGAAGCCGAAACGAAGCTATTGTACTGTCTGGCAAGAATCGGATGAGAGGCGCCATGAACGTCAAAATATGCGCGGCTGGGCTGTGCCTTGCGATCATCGCGGCGACGGCCATCGCGGTGGCGCCGGTCGAGGCCCAAACGAGGAAAAAGCCATACGTCTACACGACCCAGACCAATGCCCCCGTCAGTCGTCCGCGGGCCAGGGTCACGGTCGCGCCGCGTTCGTTCCTCGATGCGGGGACCGAAGTTCTGCCGGGCGATCGCAAGTTCACCGATTACGCCTTTCCTCCAGGCCCCTATTCGACGCCTTTGAGCACGGTGACGAATGTCGGCGGACGGGTAGGCTGGCACCGGTCGCCCCTGCCGGGGCCGTTCGATCTTCCTAGCCGCTACAATCCGTTCGGCTGGTAACGCGGCGCGCTCGCCGTCGCTTGCCTTGGTGGCGCCGTCGCGTCACTCGGCCGTGATGTTTGCGACACGCGCTGTCTCGGTCCAATTCTTCAGATCCGCGGCAATGGTGCGCTGAAAGTCGGCTGGCGTCCCGCCGGCCGGCGAGAGGCCGTGTTGCGCGAACTTGGCGATGAGATCGGGATCGCGCAGCGCGCGGTTGAGTTCCGCATTGATGCGCTCGATGACATCCTTCGGCGTGCCCGCCGTGGTCAGCAATCCGATCCACTGGATCGCCTCGAAGCCGGGAAAGCCTTGTTCCGCGACCGTGGGCAAATCGGGCAGCTGCGCATCGCGGCTGAGGCTTCCAGTCGCGATCGCGCGCAGCGCACCGGCCTGGATCTGCGGCAGCGACAGCAAGGTCGAGATGGCGGTGAATTGCGTTTCGTCGGCGACCATCGCGGTCATGGCAGGTGCGCCGCCGCGATAGGGGATGTGCTGCAGCTTGATGTCCGCCTTGCGGCTGAACAACTCGATGACGAGGTGCGTTTGGGTGGCCGCGCCCGGGGAGGCATAATTGAGCTTGCCGGGATTGGCCTTGGCGAACGCGACGAATTGCGCGAGCGAATTGGCCGGCACCTTTGGATTGACCAGAAACAACAGCGAATTTTTCGCCACCATGGCGATCGGCGCGAGGTCGCGCTCCGGATCATAGGGCAGCTTCGAGTGCGTGGCAGGCACGACGGTGTAGCTCGATGCCACCATCAGCAGCGTATGCCCGTCAGGCGTCGCCTTTGCCGTGGCGTCGGTGCCGACGATGCCGCTCGCCGCGGGCCGGTTCTCGACGATGAAGGGCTGACCGAATGATCGCTCCAAATAAGGGCCGACCAGTCGCGCCACCACGTCGTTGAGACCGCCCGCCGCGAAGGGGACGATCAGGCGAACGGGGCGGTTGGGATAGGTTGCGGCCCGAGCATCGGCGGCGCCGAGCGCACCGAGCGCCAGGAGCAAGATGGCAACAACGGACCTCCTTCGGCACGCCTCAATCATTTTGCCGCTCCCCGCTGCCGTCCGATGCATCCAGCAGCTGCCGGCATCAGAGTTTCTTCATCTCGCCGACGATTGCGTCGCCCATTTCCGCCGTCGTTAGGACCTTGGTGCCCTCCGACTTGATATCCGCGGTGCGCAGCCCTTGCGCGAGCGCAGCGGCGATGGCCGCGTCGATCTGGTCGGCCTCCTTGGCCATGTTGAGCGAGTAGCGCAGTGCCATGCCGAAGGAGGCGAGCATGGCGATCGGGTTGGCGACCCCTTTGCCGGCGATGTCGGGCGCGGATCCGTGCACGGGCTCGTACATGGCTTTGCGCTTTTTCGTCTTGGCATCGGCCTCCCCGAGCGAAGCCGAAGGCAGCATGCCGAGCGACCCCGTGAGCATGGCGGCAATGTCGGACAGCATATCGCCGAACAGGTTATCGGTCACGATAACGTCGAACTGTTTGGGCCAGCGTACGAGTTGCATGCCGCCGGCGTCGGCCAGCTGGTGCTCGAGGGTAACGTCTTTGAACTCTCGCGCGTGCAACCCCCTGACTACCTCGTGCCACAGCACGCCTGTCTTCATCACATTGCGCTTCTCCATCGACGTGACTTTGTTGCGGCGCTTGCGCGCCAACTCGAAAGCCACCCGCGCAATGCGCTCGATCTCGTACGTGTCATAGACCTGGGTATCGATCGCGCGCTTCTGCCCGTTGCCGAGATCGGTGATCGTCTTGGGCTCGCCGAAATAGACCCCGCCGGTCAATTCACGCAGGATGATGATGTCGAGCCCGTCCACCACCTCGCGCTTGAGACTCGAGGATTCGGCCAGCGCGGGAT
>CBFGVM010000110.1:0-11054 GCA_965652015.1 uncultured Alphaproteobacteria bacterium | reverse complement strand
TCAACGAGCCGACGGCCGCGGCGCTCGCCTACGGTCTCGACAAGAAGAAGGACGAGACGATTGCCGTGTACGACTTCGGTGGCGGCACCTTCGACATCTCGATCCTCGAGGTCGGCGAGGGTGTCGTCGAGGTGAAGGCCACCAACGGCGACACGCACCTCGGCGGCGACAACCTGGATCAGCGGATCATCGAGTGGATCATCGCCGAGTTCAAGAAGTCCGACGGCATCGATCTGAGCAAGGACCGCATGGCGCTGCAGCGGCTCAAGGAAGCCGCTGAGAAGGCGAAGATGGAGCTCTCCACGGTCATGGAGACCGACATCAACCTGCCGTTCGTCACGGCGAACGAAACCGGGCCCAAGCACCTGGCGCTGAAGCTGACTCGCGCGAAGTTCGAGTCGCTGGTCGAAGACCTTCTCCAGAAGACGATCGGGCCCTCGAGGCCGTCGGCCAAGCGGACTACGCTCTCCTGGGTGAAGAACCGCAGGTGCTTCGGCGGCGTCATGAGCCGCCATCGTGCGCCGGCTAGCCTGGCGGCCGTGGAGCCGAAGTCTCCCGTCGTGATCACGATGATGCCGCCGGCGTTGATATGATCCCGGCACAGCGCCAGCGTTTCGCGCGGATCCGGCAGATGCTCGATGACGTCGAACAGAACGACGACATCCACCTGGCCGAGCCGCTGCAGGGTCGCCGCGTCCGCCATGCCCTGCAAAATATTCAGACCCGCGCGCCTGCCGTGTTCGGCGGCCTCGGGGGCGAGTTCGATGCCGGTGACGTCGAAATAGCGCGCCGCCTCCATGAGAAAGAACCCGTAGGCGCATCCGAGCTCAAGCAGCTTGCCGCCCTTGCAGTACCGGCGGATGAAATCGACGCTGCGGGCAAACTCGCGGCGCAGCACCGGCTCTGCACCGAGGTAGTCGGAGTAGCCATCGGCGTGGCGGCCGGAAAAATAGTCGTCGGTGTAGTAGGCGGTGGGATCGAAAGCGGACGTTTCCGTGCGGCCTAGGCCGCATGCGTGGCATTGCAGGATGTCGCAGCCATTGACGCGAAAGCGAAACGCGTGCTGCGTCGTGCGGCCGCACGCGGGGCATGGGCGCGGGAGCTCGCCCTTCGCCGCCGAGAGTTGTGATGTATCTGTTTGCAAGAAGCTTGTTCCATTTTTGAGCCGATCCGTCCCCCGCGTGTCGCGGCGTAGCCCGCATTGAGCGTAGCGAAATGCGGGAGAGTCTCGCCAGGGCTCTCCCGGATTTCGCTGCGCTCAATCCGGGCTACAAGCTGTCGTCCCTACGAAGGCGCGGACGACAGGAGCGCCGGCAATGACAACCCTACCCGAAATACGCCTCCCGCACCTCCGCGCGGCCGGCGAGTTCGTCCGGGCGGCCGGCCGCGACCACGCGGCCCTTGGACAGCACATAGCCGTAATGGGAGATGGCGAGGGTCTGATGCACGTTCTGCTCGACCAGAAACACGGTAATGCCGCGCCCGTTGATTTGCCGAATGATGTTGAAATTCTCCCTGACCAGGATCGGCGAGAGCCCGAGCGATGGCTCGTCCACGAGCAACAGCTTGGGGGCACGCATCAGGCCGCGGCCGATCGAGATCATCGCTTGCTCGCCGCCCGACATGGTGCCGGCAATCTGCGCATGGCGCTCTCCCAGGCGCGGGAACAGGCGATAGATCTCCTCGATGCGCGTGCGCGTCACCGCGTCGGAGCTCTCCTGATAGGCGCCCACGCGCAGATTTTCCTCCACCGTGAGCTTGGGAAAAATCTTGCGGCCTTCCGGGATGCAGGCAATCCCGGCGGCGATCACCTTGTGGGTCGGCAGCCGCGTGATGTCGCGGCCGTCGAACACGATGCGCCCCGTGCGTGGCGGCGTCAGTCCCAGGATGGAGCGGATCAATGTGGTCTTGCCCGAGCCGTTCGAACCGAGCAAGCAGGTGATGCTGCCGGCCTCTACCGTGAGCGAAACGCCCTGCAACACGTCCGCCCTGTCGTAGGCGGTGGTGACGTCGGCGATCTCGAGCCTGCCCACCATTACGCCACCCCGAGATAGGCTTCTTGCACTTGTCGGTCGGCGGCGACCTCGGCGAACGTGCCTTCCTTGATCTTGCGGCCGTAATTGAGCACCACGCAGCGATCGGTGATCCGCTCAATCACGCCCATCTCATGCTCGATGATGACGATGGTGAGCCCCGGAATGCGATCGCGCACGATGAGGATGTCATCCATGAGCTGACGCGTCTCTTCGTGCGTCATCCCGGCGGATGGCTCGTCAAGCAGCACGAGGCGCGGCCGGCTGATGAGGGCGCGGCAGATCTCGACGCGCCGCCGATCGATCATCGGCAAGCTCGCCGCCGGCTCGTCGATGCGCCACGCCAGCTCCGGGTTGAACACGGTGACGAGCTCGCAGGCCTCCTCGAAGCTGCGCGCAAATTCCGCCGCGAATGCGCGCCGGCGCAGCAGATTGAACACAAGGCCGTGGTTCAGCCGCTTGTGATTGCCGACCATGATGTTGTCGAACACCGAGAGCGGCAGGCACATGCGCGAGCGCTGAAAGGTGCGGGTCACGCCGGCGCGGTACACCGCTTGCGGCGCGGCGCCGGTCATGTCGCTGCCGGCGACGATGACGCTACCATCGTCCGCGCCGTAGATGCCGGTCACCACGTTGAACAACGTCGTCTTGCCCGAGCCGTTCGGCCCGATCAGGCCGACGATTTCGCCCTCCTCGACGTGGAAATCGACCGCGTCGAGGGCTACGAGGCCGCCGAAGCGGCAGGTCAAACCCTGACAGGCGAGCAAGGCGCTCATCGAACTCTCTCCGCCTTGCCGCCGCCGACATATTCGCGCAATTGGCGCGGCAGCAAGCCCTGCGGGCGGAATAGCAAGATGAGGATCACCAGCGCCGCGTAGAGCGCGAAGCGGTATTCTTGGATGACCTGAAATTTTTCCGGCAGGATCACGACGAAGGCGGCGGCGACCGCGACGCCCCAGAGATTGCCGATGCCGCCGAGAAGGATGATCGACACCAGGATCAGCGAATCGCCGAAGGTGAAATTATTGGGCGCGATGAAGCCGAGCACATGGGCATAGGCCGCACCCGCCACGCCGGCGAGAAAATTGCCCAGCGTGAAGGCAAAGACCTTCCAGCGCGCGAGGTCGAGCCCGTAGCAGGCTGATGCGAGCTCATCCAGGCGAATAGCGTCCAGGCTGAGCCCGATCCACGAGCGCTCGAGCCGGCGCACCAGTGCGAAGCTTATCGCCAGCAGCGTGAGCGCCAGCAGCAGGTAGGAGAAATAGAACGAGGCGGTGAAATCGCCGATGCGGATCGGGCTGTTGAAATTCCAGCCGAAGAGCACCAGCGGTTTGACCTGGATGCCCTGCGGTCCGCCGAGCGTGTCGTTGACCTCGAGAAACACTTTGAACAGGATGCCGAAGGCGATGGTGACGAGCGCGGCGTAGTGCCCACGCGTGCGCAGCACGGGCAGGATGAGGATCGATCCGATCAGCGCCGCCATGAGCCCGCCGAGCGGGAGCGTCAAGAGCGACGGCAGCACGGTGTATTTGGTGATCACCCCCGCGGTGTAGCAGCCGACGCCGAGAAAGGCCGCGCATGCGAAGTTCAAGACTCCTGCGTAAGCAAATTGGATCGTGAGTCCCAGCGCGGCGATCATCAGCAAGAGCGCCGTCGTCATCATCAGGATCACGAAATGCTCCTCGTGGAACCACAAGGCCGCGATGAGCACGCCGGCGAGCGCAGCGAGATCGAAGGCGCGCTCGTTCGAACCGATGCTTGCCCTGATCTTGTCGACGAAGCGCAAGCGCGCGCCCAGCACGATCGCGATCGCGGCGAAGGCTAGCAGCGCGCCCACTTCACGTTCGCTCTCGGCGCCGAGAAACACGATTCCGTAAAGGGTGGCGACGGCTGCCCAGGCGAGCGCGGGAAGCGGCGAGGGGGCGGACATTACACCCGCTCGCTCGATTTCTCCGCGATCAGGCCGGTCGGCCGCCAGGTCATGATGGCGATGATGACGGCGAGCGCGAACACGTCCTTGTAGGCGCTGGCGAATGGCAAAGCGACTGCGCCGACCGTTTGCAGGCCGGCGAACAGGAAGCCGCCGAGGATTGCGCCGTAGATGTTGCCGAGCCCGCCTACCACCGCGGCGCTGAAGCCGAACACGCCGAGCAGGAGACCCATACCGAAGTTGATCTCGTTGTAATAGAGGCCGTTCATGACGCCGGCAAAGGCGGCGACCGCCGAGCCGATCGCAAACGTGATCAGCACCACCGACGTGAAGTTGATCCCCATGGTGCGCGCGGTCTCGCCATCCTGCGCGACCGCGCGGATCGCCAATCCGAGCTTGGTCTTGTTGATCAGGACATGGACGGCGATGATCATCGCCACGCCTGCGACCAACAGAAGCAGACTATCGAGCCGCAAGGTGAAATGGCCCCAGCTGAACGAGGTGGTTGGCAGCAGGGCCGGGAACGGCTTCGGATTGGAGCCATCGGGAAAAATGAGCCGCACGCCTTCGCGCAGCACCGTTCCCAGCATCAGCGTGATCAGCAGCGTGTTGAGCGCGGGCGCCGAGCGCAGCGGCAGCACGAGCGCGCGGGCGATCACGGCGCCGAGCGCCGCCATCGCCGCCATGCCCACGACCGAGATCACGAGAAGCTGGACAATCGGCGAGCTGACCTGCGCCGCCCGCAAAGCGAGGTAGGCGGCAAGCGCCGTGAACACTCCTACCGTGAGCACGTCGCCGTGCGAGAACTTGATGACGTCGAGCACGCCGAAGAACAGCGTGAAGCCGACCGCTACCAGCGCGTACATCACGCCGAGCATGAGCCCGTTCATCAGGTACTGCAGCGCAATGTCCACGCGGCTAGCTCCGGCCCAATTGACGTAGTCTGGGCAACGGCCATTTCGCCGCTGCCCTCGAAAAACGGGAAGCATTCGCAGGCGTATGAGTCGCGTGGGCAAAGGCGCGCGCCATAGCGCGCGTTTTTGGCGGCGAGCGTTTTCCGCCTTTGCCCACCCTACGCCGTCACCCGCAGGCGCAACGAGTCAACCGCCGTCACTTCTTCAGCTTGCGCTTGCCGGAGGCGTATTCGCTGTCCTCCCACACCAGCCACTTGCCGTCCTGGGCGACGAACTTGGTGATCAGAGGAACCGTGTTCTGCCCGTGATCGTCGAAGGTGACTGGCCCGGCGATGGAGTCGTAATTGACGACCTTGCCCAAGGCGTCGGTCACCTTCTTGCGGTCTGGCCCGACCTGTTCGATCTTGTCGAGGATGAGCTGCATGGCGACGAAGGCGAAGGCGCCATAGGCTTCCGGCGGTTCCTTGTAGCCGGCCTTGTCGTACTGTTCCTGGAACTGTTTCCCGCCCGGCAGCTTCTCGATCGGCGCACCTTCGATGAAGCTGAGCGAGCCCTCCGCGAGCGGCCCCAATCCCTGGATGTAGGCGTCCGACTTGATGCCTGACGTGCCTTCGAACACCGCGTTGAGGCCGATCTTGTCCATCTGCGAGCGCAGACGGATGCCGATCGGCGTAAGCCCGCCGAAATAGATGACCTCGGGATTGAGCGTCTTCGCCTGCGTCAATTCGGCGGTGAAATCCTGCTGGTCTGCGGTGACGCCGGAAGTGCCGAGGATCTGCCCGCCGTTTGCCTTGACGTATTTGGAGAAGTATTCGTTGTGCCCCTTGCCGTAGTCGGTGGTGTCGTGAATGACCACCCAGGTCTTGAAACCCAGCCCGGTCATGAACTTCGCCGCGACCTCGTTCTGGTTGATCATGGTGCCGTTGACCCGATGCACCTCGGGAAACTTGTTGCGGTAGGTGATGTCGGGCAGCACCGCGCCCCACACCACCATCGGCAGGCCGAGCCGATTATAGGTCTCGACCGCTGCGATCGCCGCGACTGAGCAATAGTGCGACACCGAGGCGACGATACTGCGGTCGGCTCCTAGTTTGGTCGCAGCCTGCACCGCGACGTTTGGCTTGCATTCGTCGTCGAGCACGACGAGCTCGTATTCGTATTTCGCCTTGGGGTCGGCGTTGCGCAGCCGCACCGCCAGGTCGGCCGAGTTGCGGCCGCCCAGCCCATTGGCGGCGGTGCCGCCGGTGAGCGGGCCGATGAAACCCACTTTGACCTTGTCCTTGGCGGCGGCGGGCCACGGTAGGGCTGCCAGCATAGCCGCGAGTGCGATGGCGGAGAGCGATGTTTTGCTGATCATCGGAATCCTCTGGTCGAAGTCGGCCGGAGCGAGATGACTTGGCGCTCCGCCGGATAGGTGCTGGACTATGCTCGCCTACTGCCGAGCGGCGAGCAAGTCCATCCGCTCGCTTTCTTCATCGATCGATTCAGCGAGCGTGCTCTTGCCGAGGGCAACGCGCAGCGGGCCGGTCCTCGAAGTACCTTATGTCTTGGCGGCGAGCGCGGCCTTCACGCGTTCCGGCGTCATCGGGTATTGCCGCAGCCGGACCCCGGTCGCATCGAAGAATGCGTTGGCGATCGCGGCGGCGGTGGCGCCCATGGCTTCCTCGCCGGCGCCCGTCGAAGGTTCGTCGAGGCGTTGCACCACCACCGCCGTCACGTGCGGATGTTCGGCGAAGCGCAGCACGGGATACGACACCCAATCGAGGCTGGTGACGCCGCTCTTGTCGAACGTCACCTCTTCCTTGAGCACCCGGCTCGTGGCCTGGATCGCTTGTCCAACGATTTGGTTTTCGACCAGCGCGGGATTGATCACCTGCCCCGCGTCGAGCGCGGCGTAAATATCGGTGGCGACGATGTTGCCGGTGCGCCGGTTGACCACGATATCGGCAACGGCAGCGCCGTAGGACACGTGGTGGGTGCCGAGCCCGATGCCGCGGCCAGTGACGAAGTCGGCATCGGATAAGGCCGAGCCCGAGACCCTCGGTTTCCAATCGGCAGCCGCGGCGGCGGCATTGAGGACGCCGAGCCAGCGCGCGTCGCCGATGTTGATGCGCCGGAACTCGAGCGGATCGATCTTGGCCATGACCGCGAGTTCGTCGATCGTCTGCTCGGAGGCGAAAGCGAACGACAGATCGAGCGGCGAGCGCAGCGGCGCACCCTTGAGATATCCGACCATCGGCACGGCATGGCTGACGACGCGCCGGTTCGCCACCGCATACATCGAGCCGGTGCTCATGCGGTTGACCGGGATCGAGGCGGCGCCGGTGGTGCGCTCCTTCGGCGGCGTGAGCAAAGCGAGCTCGTGGGTTGTCTCGTTGACGACCCAGCCGTGCTGCCAGCCGTGGTACTCGTAAGCTATGAGCTTTCCGTTCGCATCGATGCCGGCGCGCACGTCGGCGAGATGTGCCGGGCCATAATCGTCCCAGCCGAGCTCGTCCGAGCGCATGAACTGCACGCGCACCGGCTTGCCGATCGCTTGCGACATCACAGCCGCGGCTTGCGCGGCATCCTCATAGCAGCTGCGGCCGAACGTACCGGAGCTCTCGTAGTACTGGACGCGGACCTTGTTGACCGGCAAGCCCAGCACCTGCGCCAGCATCTCGCGCGAAGTGTAGATGTCCTGGGTCGGAGACATCACCAGCGCGCCGTTCGGACCGACGTCGGCGAGCGCGCAATTCGGGGCGAAGGGTGCATGCGACTGGTACGGACAGCCGTAGGTTGCCGATGCCACATGCGCCGCTTGAGCGAAAGCGTTGGGCGCATCGCCCCAGTCGGCGATCACCGTGTCGGTGGTCTTGGAGGCGCGCATGCGCTCGAACAAATCGGCATTACCGGGCAGCGCCGAGCTCTCCTGCCAGACGACCTTGAGCGCGCGGGCGGCCTTGATGGCGTCCCACTCGCGCTCGGCGACCACACCGACGAAGTCCCCCTTGCGCACGACGCGCGCGGTCGCAATGTCCGCGATCGAGCTCTCGTCGATGCTCAGCGGTTTGGCGCCGGCGCCGTAGGCGCCTTGCCCGCGCGGGCGCACCACGCGGCCGTGCAGCATGTCCGGCACGCGCACGTGCTGCATGTGCACGTAGGTGCCGCTCACCTTGGCCGGAATGTCGACGCGCGGCACGCGCGAGCCGACGAGCTTGTAACGGTTGATCGGCTTTTGCGGCGCCGTGCCGGTGAACTTGACGTTGAACGGCTTGTCGCCGAGGAGCGCGCCATAGGTGACCGAGCGGCTGGGATGACCGTCGATCGACACCACGCCTTTCGACACCGTGAGGCTTCCGGTCTGCACGCCGAGCCTGTTCGAGGCGAGCGCCAGCAGCGCCTGGCGCGCCTCCGCGGCCGCGGCGCGAACCTGCGGCCCGCCGCGATGGATCGAGGAGCTCGACACTGTGGCGCCCTGGTTCGCCGTTACGTTGGTGTCGAGTTGCACCCATCGGAGCTGGCTCATGTCGAGATCGAGCTCTTCACCGGCGATCTGCAACAGACCGGTGGTGTTGCCCTGGCCGAACTCGCCCTTGCCGAGATAGATGGTCGCGGTGTTGTCGGCATGCACGGCGATCCACGTATCGATGGTATTGGGGTCGGGCGGGCCGGCGACGTCTCCGCGCGCGGCCGCTGCCGGCAGCGCCGAGCCGCCGACGCTGAAACCGATGACGAGCGCGCCGCCGCCCTTGAGCAGGTCGCGGCGGGAAAAGCAAAAGGTGTCGGTCTCGGTCATCGCGTCGCTCCCGCCATTCTGGTGGACGCCAGCTGGATCGCCTTCATCACCCGCGGATAGGTTCCGCAGCGGCAAAGGTGGCCGTTCATGTGGGTGCGAATTTGCGCTTCGGTGGGCCGCGGATTCTGTGCGAGCAGCTCGGCGCCCTTGATCAGCATGCCGTTGTAGCAGTAACCGCACTGCGGCGCTTGCTCGTCGATGAAGGCCTGCTGCAGCGGATGCAGCGCCGGCGTCTGCGCGAGTCCCTTCTGTTCCGCATAAAGCGCCGCGATACCCTCGAACGTGGTCAGCGATTTGTCGGCCACCGCTGCAACCGGCGTCACGCACGAACGGATTTCGACGCCGTCGGCGAGCACCGAGCAGGAGCCGCATTGCGCGAGCCCGCAGCCGAACCGCGGTCCTTGCAGCTGCAGCTCGTTCGTGAGCACGTAGAGGAGCGGCGTATCCGCACTCGCTGCCACCGGCAACGTTCTGCCATTCACTTTGATCTTGAGCCCGTCCGCCATGCGCATCCTCCCGTCGACCCGATGCGATTTGTTCGTTATTCGAGTGGAGCTAGGCTATCGGACCCCCTCGATGCGAACAAGCAGCAGTGCTGCCACGCGTGTCTTGCTTTGCTAGGTTGGTCCCCGCGAACTCAGAGAAACCGCCAGCCGACAGTCTCACGCTGCGCGTTCGGGCCGGCGAAACGCCAGCAGGTTGGCGACCATGGTCTGCACCGGCTGGTCGTGCTGATTGAGCGTCGTCATCCGCATCCGCACCGTGCCGCGCGAGGGCTCCAGTTTGGAAGGCGTCACATCGATGACTTCGCAGTGGACGCGAAGCGTGTCTCCCGGCTTGACCGGACGCGGCCAGCGCAATTCGTCGACACCGCTGCCGATGATGCCGTGCGACAATGGGAGAGTCTTGACGAGGAGCTGCATGGTCACTGCCGTCGTGTGCCAACCGCTGGCGACGAGCTTCTTGAAGAATGTCGAGCGCGCGGTCGCCTCGTCCAAGTGGAACGGCTGCGGGTCGAATTCGCCGGCAAATCTTTTGATTGAACTCGCATCGACGACGGCGCGCGCGTCCGACGTGAATACCTGCCCGGGCGCGAGATCCTCGAGAAAAGCCTTCTTCACCGCATGCTCCTTCATCGCAGCGCAAGAGTGTTCTCACCAAATATCCATGCGGGTGCAAGTGGGGGATCGATTCCCAGCATACGCGCGTTCACGCGCGTCTTGACGCGCTATGCGCGGAAATGAGAATTCGGCCACGCGAATGATGGCCGCGATCCCAGGGGACGCGTTGCCCTGAAGGAGGAATATTCATGCTCACGCGCCGCAGCCTGTTGGCCGTTTCCATCGCATTGCTCCTGCCTATCGGCGATACAGCGGCGCAGGACTGGCCGCAGCGGCCCGTGCGCATCATCGTTCCGTTCGGACCCGGCGGCGGCTCCGACATCATCGGCCGCATCGTTGCGCAGTCGCTGCAGGAGAAGCTCGGCCAGCCGGTGGTGGTGGAGAATCGGCCGGGTGCCGCCGGCACGCTGGGCAACGAGGCCGTCGCCCGCGCGGACAAGGACGGCTACACGCTCGGCATCATGACCGCGGGCCAAATCATCGCCGCGGTCATGAACAAGTCGCTGCGCTACGACACGCTCACCGCGTTCGATCCGGTGTCGCAGGTTGCAACCGCCGGCCTGATCATCGTCACGCGCCCGGACTTCCCGGCCGATGACGTCAAGCAATTGGTCGCCGCCGCCAAGGCCAATCCCGGCAAGCTCTCCTTCGCCAGCCCCGGCTTCGGCGCCACGCAGCATTTCACCGGCGAGCTGTTCCGACAGACCGCCGACATCAATATCCTTCATGTGCCGTTCCGCACCTCGCCCGAGGCGATCTCCGCGGTGTTGGGCAAGCAGGTCGACGTGTTGTTCGACACGATTTCGGCCGTGCTGGGACAGGTTCAGTCGGGCCAACTCAAGGCGCTCGCGGTCACCGGCAAGGACCGCTTTCCGGCGGTGCCGGACGTGCCGGCGGCGGTCGAATCGGGCGTGCTTCCCGGCTACGACGTGACGACCTGGTACGGCGTGTTCGCGCCCCGCGGTGTGCCGCGCGAGATCATCGCCAAGCTCAACAAAGTCATCAACGAAAGCCTCGCGGAAGACGTCGTGCAAAAACGCCTGACCACGGCCGGCGTGGTCGTGCGCGGCTCGACGCCGGAGGCCTTCGGCGAGCACATGGCGCGCGAGTTCGCGCGCTGGAACGCGGTGCGCGAGGCGGCCGGCATTCCGCAGCAATAGCAATTGCCGCGCCGAGCGGCGCCGGAGCCGCCTCGTGCAGCGAAGGGGATCTACGGCCGGAAGCCGGTGAACGTATAGGCGAGGCCGAACAGTGCGGTGTGCGTGCGCTAAGGGGCCC